>CAZZIS010000032.1:0-10532 GCA_964654445.1 uncultured Thioalkalispiraceae bacterium | reverse complement strand
GCTTCACGTTGTTTTTCGATTAAGTGTTCAATCGAGTTTTTTGCTAAACCAAGCATTTCAGTTAACTGAGTGCTGGTGAAAGGATCATCACCTTCCGCGGTTCCCTGAATTTCAATGAAACCGCCATTGTCATCCATGATGATATTCATATCGGTATCGCAATCAGAATCTTCGATATAATCAAGATCTGAAACCGGAGTACCTTTATAGACACCGACTGAAACAGATGCAATATGGCGGGTTAAAGGACTTTTCGTTAGCATTTTTTCAGCCAGCATATAATTAATGGCATCAGCTAACGCCACATACCCACCAGTAATAGATGCTGTTCGAGTACCACCATCGGCCTGAATAACATCACAATCGATGGTAATGGAATTTTCACCGAGTGCTTTTAAATTAATCGCAGCGCGAAGTGAACGACCGATGAGTCGTTGAATTTCCATGGTGCGTCCACCTTGTTTGCCACGTGCAGCTTCACGACCCATGCGGCTACCTGTTGAACGCGGCAACATACCATATTCAGCCGTGACCCAGCCCTGACCCTGTCCGCGTAAAAAACCGGGAACGCGAGATTCAACAGATGCAGTACAAATAACTTTAGTGTCACCAAATTCAACAAGAACAGAACCTTCTGCGTGTTTGGTGTAATTACGGGTGATGCGAATTTCACGCATTTGTTCGGGAGTTCGGCCACTTGGTCGCATGATGAGTCCTTAATTATAAAAAAATAGGGGGAGATTATACCTGTTTAAAATTTGAAGCTTAGCTGAAACGGAGATGTAAATTAATCATCCATCTCGTCTCTGTAATAATTAAAAGCCTCTTCAATTTCCTGGATTGCACCATCCAGAGATGATCCAGATTCTTTTGATGTGTTCTTCTTTTTATTTGTTGCTGTTTTTTTGATGTCTTGCATCGAGGTGATTTTCATTGCAAGAACGGTGGTGTTATCGCTTTTTGGATAACTGCTTTGTTCTGCTCGTTCTGCAAGTTTGCTTACAGCATCTTTAATACCATTATCAACGAGGTTGGCACCGATTTGCGCGTCATCCAGGGGTTCCCAAAAACCATCACTACAAAGTAGTAAAGTATCACCGGTCTGAAGATCGACTCCTTTACTCACTTTAACTTTAGGTTCTGTTTCCATTAAGCCGATGCATTGAGTGACATAATTGCGCATCGGGTGACCATTGAGTTTTTCAAGGCTGATTTTACCTTTTTGGTAAAGTTGCTCAACATAGGAGTCATCCTGGGTACGGTACAGGGGCAGGCCATCACGAAATAAGTAAAGTCGACTGTCACCAACATGTGCCCACCACGCTTTTTTATTTTGTATTAAACATAAGACGGCTGTGGAACCCGGTTCAATCGGTGGATCCTGTTTTTGTCCGGCAGAACGAACGGCGTAATGGGCTTTTATAATGAGTTTTTCTAATAATTCTTCTGGATTGTCAACCGGCATAATTTCATGCCGGAGTGAATACTGTACAGATTTAACCAGTGTGTCGGCCGCAAGTTCGCCACCGGGTTTACCACCTAGCCCATCACCTAATATTAAGACAACACCACCATGGCTTTCAGCAACGCCCAGTCGATCCTGATTGTTTTTACGGTTTCCAAGTAAGCTGGCACGGCCTATTTCATATTGCATTATATAAGCTCATTCTACTTCTTTGGAGACACCGTTTTGTGTCAGGGATTTAATGTCTTTAAGCTTGTTGAGTAAAGGTTCAACTTTTTGCGGACGTAACATGGGGTCAACTTCCATTGCCCAGTCAATGGCCTCTAATAATTCATTGGAGTATTTTTTCTTAAAGGCATTTACTGCGGGTCGCATGGTATCTTTTTCACGGCGTTTTGGTGAAGGTGGGGGAGGTGTACCTTCAATACAAGCGCGTATGGTTGCACCAATTGCATAAATATCTGTCCAGGGACCGACATAACCACCGGGATCAAGTTGTTCAATGGGTGAGAAGCCGGGGGTGATAACCTGGTTAGGCTGGAACTGGCGTGAATGCATCATTTCATGCACGGCACCAAAGTCGAGTAACAACGGGTTAGCGCCACTACATAAATGAATGTTTCCGGGTTTAATATCAAGGTGTAACAAACCGCTGCTATGTATTAATTCCAGCCCCTCAAGCAATGGAATAAAAACAGCACCTAACAGGGCTTCACTTAATCCACCTTTATGTTTTTTGATATAACTTTGAAGATTTACGCCATCTTCAAAGTCCATCACCATATATACCGTGCCATTGGCGCGGAAGAAATTGATGACGTTGACGATATTTGGATGTTTAAGATTTATAAGGGTGCCGGCTTCCTGAAAAAAAAGGCGACGGCCATGAGCAAAACGCTCAACATTGGCTTCTGTAGTGGGCTTTACTTCATTATTTTCACCACGTGAGGCCAGTTTGTTGGGCATGTATTCTTTAATGACAACTTTATTCTCATTTTTGTCATGTGCTAAATAAACAATACTAAAGCCACCTCCACCAAGGATGCTGTCAATAGTGTAATTATCCAGTGTGGTGCCTTTGACAAGTGAATTAGATGATTTACTCATTAAGCTTATATTGTCTTTTGTTTATCTTGGTTGGGCGTTTGGTTTTTAGAGTAGCATAGAAGACTTGTTAATAAGAGTCCTTTGCATGGATAGCGAGAAGTTAGAGAATAAGAAAAAATGAATAAAAAAAGTTTAGCTTACAATTAGGCCGTTCTTGCACCTCCCTGTGCTTTACGGCACCTGAACATCCTTGTTCAATGTAAGTGAATATTATGAATAAATTTTCTGCGTGCCCGACATTAAAATAATATGGAGTGTGTGTGCAGTTATCTGGCTTATAATAAGTAACTGGCAACCAGGGTTACAATCAAACCGCCAAATGAGAGGATTATTATGGCACGAAGCATGACCGCGTTTGCGCGGCAAGAGTTAGCAAAAGGCTGGGGCACGTTAACGCTCGAATTACGATCTGTGAACCACCGTTATCTGGATGTTTCTTTACGGATGCCGGAAGATTTTCGTAATCTTGAACCTAAAATAAGAGAAAAAATTTCTGCCAAACTGGCGCGCGGCAAGGTTGATGTTGGCTTGAGATTTTCTCGTAATGAAACCAGTGATGGGGACATTGTCATTGACAAAGAGTTAGCTGAACAAATATCTAATGCCAGCCGCGAAATTGACCATATTCTTTATAATCCCGGGGCTATTTCGTCACTGGATATATTACGTTGGCCAGGTGTGATTAAAAGCCCTGAGCTTGATTCGACGGAGTTAACCAGCGCCTTGTTTGAGTTGCTGGATGTCACCTTAAATGACTTACTGGAAGGCCGCGCGCGTGAAGGTGAGAAATTGGCAGATCTTATTCAGCAGCGCTGCCAATCCATCTCAGAGGTGATAGTAAAAGTAAAAAAACGTTTACCGGAAATTATGCAGATCTGGCGTGAAAAATTGTTAAGCCGCATACAAGATGCCAGTGTAGAGGTTGATGAAAACAGACTGGAACAAGAGCTTGTTATTCTTGCGCAAAAAACAGATGTAGATGAGGAGCTTGATCGCTTAACAACTCACATCGCAGAAGTTGAGCGTGTACTAAAGGACAAAAAACCCATTGGCAGAAGATTGGATTTTTTAATGCAAGAGCTAAATCGGGAAGCGAATACTTTGGGATCAAAATCGATTGATACCGAAACGACAAAAGCATCGGTTGATTTAAAAGTATTCATAGAACAAATGCGTGAGCAAATTCAAAACATTGAATAATATTTTTATTAAAGAGTTTAAGTAAATATGAGTGATCCATTAGGTACGTTATATGTTATTTCGGCGCCATCAGGTGCAGGTAAAACCAGTCTGGTTAAAGCATTAATAGAAAAAACCGGGAACATCGGCGTTTCGATTTCACATACCACGAGGGCCAGACGTGAGGGTGAGCAGGACGGGAAGGATTATCATTTTATTGATAAAGAAGCTTTTATTTCAATGGTTGAGCAAGCTGCATTTCTGGAACATGCCCGGGTATTTGATAATTTTTACGGTACCGCGATAGCCAATATCAAAGATAAACTCAATCAGGGCGAAGACGTCATTCTGGAAATTGACTGGCAGGGTGCTGAGCAAGTTCGAAAACAACTTCCTTACGCTGTAAACATTTTTATTTTGCCGCCTTCACAGTCTGCCCTTGAAGAACGTTTACGGGGTCGGGGTCAGGATAGTGATGAGATTATTCAGCGCCGTATGCGTGATGCTAAAAATGAGATATCCCATTATTCGGAATATGATTATCTAGTGGTGAACGACGTCTTTGATGATGCCCTTATAGAATTACGGAGTATTGTGTTGGCGCGACGTTGCCGATATCAGGCACAAACATGTCGTTTGACGCCCTTATTAAAAGAGTTGCTGGATTAAACAGCACCGTGTCGGTATACTTGCCGACCTTTTTTGATTTTATCCCTTTTTTTCGGGATTAGTTTGTTTTGGAGATTTGCCTGATGGCTCGAGTAACAGTTGAAGATTGCCTTGAAAATGTAGACAACCGTTTTGAACTGGTTAGATTAGCCGCAAGACGTGCACGCCAGCTTGCGCAGGGTAAAGATCCATTGGTTGAGCCTGAAAATGATAAGCCGACTGTTATCGCTTTACGTGAAATTGCAGAAGGTTTGATTGACGAGCAAATTCTGGATGAAGCTGAAGCAGCTGAAAAGTCACAGTTTGTTGAAAATGAAGCAGAAGACGGTGCTGAAGAATCAGGTGAAATGAAAGAGTCTGATACACTTGATATGGCAGCAGCGATAAAAGCAGCATTAAGTGGAGATTCGGGCAGCAGTGAGTCAGATATCACAGGAAATAACGCAGAATAAATCTAACTCTGAGAAAGGCAAGTCTTCGTTAGATAAAGAAGATCCTACTGCCTTTCGAATAAGCCACCTGTGTGAAATGCTCGAGACTTATCTCGAGATGGAACAAGTGGCAGAAATCTATCAAGCTTACCTCTTTGGTGCCGAAGCACATGATGGTCAACGTCGTGCCAGCGGTGAAGCCTATATTTATCATCCTCTTGCCGTTGCCCGCATCCTTGCAGAAATGCACATGGATGCTAAGAGCATTATTTCTGCAATATTGCATGACGTTATCGAAGATACGCAATTTGCCAAAGCTCAGGTTGAAAGCCGATTTGGTTCTGAAGTGGCCGAACTGGTTGATGGCGTCAGTAAACTTACCCATATAGAGTTTGCCAATAAGGCTGAAGCCCAGGCAGAAAATTTTCGAAAAATGGTGCTGGCGATGGTTAAAGACATCCGCGTCATTATCATTAAACTTGCCGACCGTCTTCATAACATGCGCACCCTGAGTGTAATGCGACCGGAAAAACGCCGTCGTATAGCACGTGAAACACTGGAAATTTATTCACCCATTGCTAATCGTCTGGGCATGAACCGTATGCGCCTGGAACTCGAAGATTTGGGTTTTTTAGCCATCTATCCACAGCGCTATCGTGTCTTAAGTGAAAATGTAATAAAAGCACGCGGCAATCGCAAAGAAATTGTCAGCAAGCTGGAACAATCTATTATCGAGCGCCTGCGTCAGGAAGGGTTGGTCGGTCGCGTCATTGGGCGTGAGAAACATCTTTTTAGTATTTACAACAAGATGAAAACCAAGCAGCTTTCTTTTAGTGAAGTGATGGATGTGTACGCATTGCGTATTATCGTTAATTCAGTTGATATGTGTTATCGCGTTTTAGGTGCAGTGCATAATTTGTATAAACCGGTGCCGGGTAAATTCAAAGACTATATAGCCATCCCTAAATCCAATGGTTATCAATCATTACATTCTGTTTTATTTAGTCCTTATGGTGTTGCTATTGAAGTACAAATTCGTACTGAAGATATGGATCGAGTTGCTGAAGCCGGTATTGCTGCTCATTGGTTATATAAAAATGAAGATGACGCTATAAGTAATAACGCACAAGTAAGAGCGCGGCGCTGGTTGCATGATTTATTGGAGTTACAACAACATGCCGGTAATTCGATTGAGTTTCTGGAAAATGTTAAAATTGATTTGTTCCCCGATGAGGTTTATGTCTTTACCCCCGGAGGTGAGATTATGGACTTGCCACGTGGGGCTACAGCGGTAGACTTTGCCTATGCGGTACATACTGATGTTGGTAACCAATGTGTTGCAGCAAAAGTTGATCGTCAGCTGGTTCCTTTAAGAACAAAACTATTAACCGGGCAAACAGTAGAAATTATTACTGCGCCAAACGCCAGCCCCAATCCAACCTGGATGGATTTTGTATTTACCGCAAAAGCACGAACCAACATTCGTCATTTTTTACAGCACCTGCAGTACGATGAAGCGGAAGAGCTGGGTAAACGACTATTAAATAAATGTCTTGCAGTACATGGCACATCAATAGATGTTATTCCTGAAGAAGACGTTCAATTTGTTAGCGAAGAACAGGGTTTTGTCAGTATTAGTGATATGTATTGCGCGGTAGGTCTTGGAAATCATATTCCTATTGTTGTTGCTTTAGCCCTGGCTCAAATACGGAAAAAAATGGGTGAACGTACAGGGAATAAAAAAGAGGATAAGTTAACTACACAGCCGTTAGCAATAAAAGGAACTGAAGGCGCTGTTATTAATTATGCAAAATGTTGCCGTCCTATTCCCGGTGATCCTATTTTAGGTTTTATTACTGCTGGTCGAGGCATTGTTATTCATACCCAGGATTGTAAAAATGTAGCAGATTTTCGCGATAAACCTGAAAAATGGCTTGATGTTAAATGGGAAGAAAATATTCAAGGCGATTTTCCGATAGATATCAACTTGCTGGTAATAAGTAAGCGCGGAGTGCTGGCCCGGGTTGCATCAACCATAGCGGGTATGGAAGCAAATATTGAAAATGTAAATATTGTTGAACGAGATGGTGTGCATTCGACGTTAAGTTTTACTGTTATGGTAGAAAACAGACAACATCTTGCACGTATTATGCGAGAGTTAAGAAAAATGAAAGAAGTCATACGTATTCAACGTTTGAAAAATTAATAACTTATATAGATTATAAAAGTCAGGGGAACGATATGGCCAGGGAAATAATTCAAACAGATAAAGCACCACAAGCAATAGGTACTTATTCACAAGCGATTAAAGTTAATAAAACTGTTTATATGTCAGGTCAAATTCCCTTGATTCCCGAAACAATGGAGTTGGTTGAAGGTGATATTGCAGCACATATTCATCGTGTCTTTGATAACCTTAAAGCTGTAGCCCAGGCAGCGGGTGGAGATTTAAAAGATATTGCCAAGCTAAATATTTTTTTAACCGATCTTAGTCATTTCCCTACTGTGAATGAAGTAATGACAGAATATTTTTCAGAACCTTATCCTGCACGTGCAGCGATTGGTGTGGCTTCACTACCAAAAGATGCACAAGTTGAAATGGATGCTGTGCTGGAGCTATAAATAATAAAAACCACTGGGGCAAAAAATGTTTTTTGTAGGTCGGCTCTCATAGTGCCCCTCATTAAGAAATATCTAAGAGGGTATCAGGCCGACGCGGTTCTGGAACATCTGCCATTATTTTCGAATAACACATCCATTAACAATGAGTTATATGGCTTCGTTATACCTCATTGTCAGCCTGGAGGCCGACCTACATAATATTTTAGGGTTTAATTATTAAAATCCTGGTGTTCATCATGGTTCAATATATAAATGACATTTTCTGCCGTTGATTCAAATTCACTTCTAGGTTTAAAAGGCGTTGGCCCTAAGGTAGCTGAAAAACTGCAACGTCTTGATATTCATAATCAGGAAGATTTACTTTTTCACCTACCATTACGTTATCAGGATCGCTCTCACATTTATCCAATTGGTTCATTGCGCGCAGGCGTTGAATGTCAGATTCAAGGTGAAGTTCAGTTAAGTGAAATCAAATATGGGCGTGGCCGTATGTTGTTGTGTCGGATATCAGATGGCACAGGGTTTATTACTTTACGTTTTTTCCATTTTAGTAATGCACAAAAAAATCAATTAAAGCGTGGCGCAAAAATATTATGTTTTGGTGAAGTACGTCGCGGTAAAGCGGGTTTTGAAATGGCGCACCCGGAATATCAATTTTTAAAAGAAAACGAAGAAGTGGTATTAGACGAAAATCTATCGCCAATATACCCGACAACAGAAGGCATACATCAATTAACAATACGTAATTTAATGTCGCAGGTAATAGAAAAACTTAAAAAAGATAAGTTGCCGTTAGCTAATTTAATTCCAAATAAATTGTTAGAGAAATACCATTGGTCAACACTTAAAGAAGCATTGCTTTACATTCATAATCCACCTGTGGATGTTCAGTTAGACGCGCTATCTGAAGGTAAACATATAACTCAACAACGCTTGATTATTGAAGAATTATTAGCTCACCATTTAAGTATGCGGCAGTTGCGTGTTGCCATGCATAAAGAAAAAGCACCACTGCTGAAAAAAGAAAGAGACTTAACGGAACAATTTATATCCGCTTTACCTTTTAAATTAACAGCTGCGCAAAAACGTGTTGTACATGATATTAATTTTGATTTGGAAAAAGCAAGTCCAATGCAGCGCCTGGTGCAAGGTGATGTTGGCTCAGGTAAAACAGTGGTTGCAGCACTTGCTATGTTAAAAGCCGTTGAGTCAGGTTACCAGGCTGCAATCATGGCGCCCACCGAATTACTGGCAGAACAACATTATCAAAATTTTAAAATCTGGCTGGAACCGCTGGGTTTAAATGTTATCTGGTTGTCTGGTAAATTGAAAACGGCAGCAAAACGAGAAGCAATTGAAAAAATCAATAGTGTTGAAGGTCAAATTATTGTCGGTACACATGCTTTATTTCAGGAAGGTGTTGAATTTTTTAAGCTAGGTTTAATCGTTGTTGATGAGCAACATCGTTTTGGTGTGCATCAACGTTTGTCATTAAGAGAAAAAGGTAATTCAAAAAACGGTTATCCGCATCAACTTATAATGACTGCAACACCAATCCCACGAACATTAGCGATGACGGCTTATGCTGATTTAGACTGTTCGGTAATCGATGAGTTACCGCCTGGGCGGATACCTGTTGAGACGGTTGTTATTCCGGAATCAAAACGTGATGCAATAGTGCAACGGGTAGAGAAAGCTTGTGCACAAAGCCGACAAATTTATTGGGTTTGTACCTTAATTGAAGAGTCTGAAACTTTACAGGCACAAGCTGCTGAAGATACCGCAAACTTGCTCGCTGAGGCATTAACTGAAGTGCGTGTTGCTTTAGTTCATGGTCGTATGAAATCTGAACAAAAAGAAAAAGTAATGTCAGCATTTAAAGCTGGCGAAGTTGATTTACTTGTCGCGACGACGGTAATTGAAGTGGGTGTTGATGTACCCAATGCAAGTTTAATGATTATTGAAAACGCTGAGCGTCTGGGGTTGTCGCAGTTGCATCAGCTACGTGGTCGGGTAGGTCGTGGTTCACAAGAAAGTGCCTGCGTACTCATGTATCATGGTACTTTATCTGATAATGCCCGGGCGCGTTTAGCAATAATGCGTGAAACGAATGATGGCTTTGAAATTGCCCGCAAAGATCTGGAGTTGCGGGGCCCGGGAGAAGTGCTTGGAACTAAACAAACGGGAATAATGCAAATGCGCATAGCTGATTTACAACGAGATCAGGATTTAATCCCGCAAGTGGCAGAAATGGCCGATCAACTATTTCAACACTACCCTGATTTTGTTGAACCGTTAATCAATCGCTGGATAGGGCGCGCAACAAAGTATGCAGTGGTTTAAATTGAGACTATTTTGAAAATTTTAACACCCTATAATTTTGATAATCATATTTTAGAACCCGTTTGGCGTAGTCATGCTATGTTGATGAGCCACGAGGTACCGGCTGAAATTGCACCCTGGTTATTTGAGCAGGGCTCATTAACACGGAGAATTTTACTGCATTGCAAAAAAGGATTTCGAGTACAGGTATTATCCCAAAAATGGCAACGACCATTATTAAATGAAGCGCTTCGTTTAGGTGCACACCCCGAGCACCATGCTTTAATTCGTGAAGTTTTACTTTATTGTGGAGACTCTCCCTGGGTATTTGCTCGTAGTGTTTTACCGCGTAAGACATTAACCGGACCGCGTCGTTTTCTCGGTAAATTAGGTAATCGGCCGTTAGGTGAAATCTTGTTTTCTGATCCAAATATTCAACGCGATGCGCTGGAAATTGCTGAAATAAAAAAAGGTCAGCGCATGTTTAGCTGTGCAACAAAATGTTTAGATAATCCCCCCGGTTTTGTTTGGGGACGACGTTCTGTTTTTTATTTACATAAAAAACCTTTGCTTGTAAATGAAGTTTTTTTACCTTCAATTTTGATTAAGTGAATTAATTCTATATAGTGGTTAGGGTTTATAAAACTTTTTTGGAACAGCATAGGCAAAAGACAAGACCTGCCCCTGACGGATCCCCACAAAATTCACTCATAAATCACCTTCAAATTCATTATTGA
>CAZZIS010000031.1:0-29843 GCA_964654445.1 uncultured Thioalkalispiraceae bacterium | reverse complement strand
TTCCACAAAAAAAAAAAATCTTTTCTGTGTTCGTGGCACACATCCCTCCGGCACCTTTTTCGGCACCTTTTTCGTTCCCTTAACTTTCGAAGTATGGTTCACCAGTTGACCAGTAAAAATCATATTCCTTTTCTAAGCCTTTTAAATAAGGGTTTACATCTGATGCAAATTCTAGAGCTTGAATAGAATCCATTCCATGTACTTCCTCTATTATATTTTGAGGTAAACCATCAAACTCAATTTTACAAGCAGCTGCACCGTGAGGAAATTCAAAATTTACCGTGCCTTCATCAATCAGATAAGGTGCGCTAATCCTGACAACTAATTTCGTTCGACCAGACTCTCCTTTTAATGAATATAAAAGCTCTCTTTTTGCAATATACTTTTCCATATAAACACCTATTATTCATAACCCATACATTTACGATATGTTTTATTTGCAGCAGCCCAACATCGGAATTGCGTCATACCTGTTAAGGATGCACAAGTGTTTAGCATACTATCTTTAACTGCCTGACAATTCTTTTTATCAGGTTTTGGATTGTCACAACTCTTTGGTTTATCCTGCCCATAGCCATCATCCATCGGATCTGGTCCAGTATCTTCCTCAGGAGGTACCCACTCATCTGAACACATTTTAAACATTAAACATAGTAAACCACTATTGATGCCACTTGCTGCATCAAAGCCAGGGATATCCCATACATAGTTTATATCAGTTCCATCAGGTGTTACTGATGGTGGAATATAAACTGGGGATGGAAAATAAATAGTAGTTTCATCGCCTTGAGCCAAGCCAAGCTGGTCAGTATAACTTAAAGGATTCCCCCCAACATACCCATAAGTATTCAACCCACCATCTAAACCAATCGGATCAGATTGTACATATCGACCCGTTGAAGGGTCATAGTCCCTGAAGTAATTGTAGTGTAACCCCGTCTCTGCATCATAGTATTGTCCCGCGAAACGTAAGTTAAATGTAAACTTGTTCCCATCTCCATCAGGATCTTCATTCGCGGCTGTCTTACCAAATGGATCACTGTGCCATGACCAGATTGTTGTATTGTTTGTATCTGTTATGATGCGTGGTGTTCCCAGGTGATCGGTATGAATATAATTAACCACATTATTCATCATCACACCTACGGGTTGATTCCCAAGATAAATTATTTCCTGTTTCACATTGCCTGTAGCATTATATTCACCAATAAGCTGGCCGCGTTCATTATAGACGAAGCGTGTTTCAATTATGTGTTTTGGTTGGGTTACAGATAATGCTAAATAGTTGTCTGCTTTAACTTGTGATGCATCTGCAATAACCGTTTGTTCTGCTGCTAATGTTTGCAGGTTAATGGCATCAAGTTTGTTTTGCGTTGCCGTTGCAAGTAATGTGATAGCTTGTTGCTCAGCAGTGGTTGCATTTGCAATTAAAGTATCCGCTTGCAAGCGTAAATCAGTCACTTGTTGCGCTAAATTATCGGCATAGATTTGAACTGCATCCGCGATGACTGTCAGCAGGTCAACAATCGCCTGATAAAGACTATTAAGAATACTTTGTATGAAACTTGTTGCGGGTTCAATAATCAATGCTTGATAATCTGCAACACTGGCATAAAGTTCATTTGCAATTGTCTGTACGGATTGTTGTTCTGTTTCTATCAAATCTGCTTGCTGGTTTAAACTTTGTGCCTCTGCTCTATCTGCAACTGCTTGCTGATTTAAAGCTTGTGCTTGTGTTTCATTATTTAATGCCTGTGCAAGTAAACTATTAGCCTGTTCGGTATAACCTGATGCCTGTAAACGGGCTTCATCTGCTGCTTGCTGATAATGACTGTTTAAAAGTACATAGTCTGGACCTTTATTATTTGCTTGTTTAACTATACGTTGTCCTAATGCATTGATTTGATACGTTGCATCGTCGGTACTAGTACCGCAAATAGCTTCTTCACCTGCAGGACAATCTTGCGGATAGTTCACGTTGATTAAACGATTACGACTACCATAGTTAAACGTATTCTCCCCATCGCTAATAATATTGCCGTTTGCATCATACTGATACGTTTTAGCCACATTGCCACTTATAGAGAGCAACTGGTTACTGATAGCATCATAGTTATAATTGTCCGAAGTGGTTTCTTCAGTAAAGCTGAGTCGATTACCATTGGCATCATAGCTCATCGTTTGATTAAAGGTGGCGTCATTGGCGGCGGTTAACCGATTAAGAGCATCATAACCAAACACTTGATTAACCTGGGTGTCGTTAATGGAAGTGATGTTACCTTTTGTATCATATCCAAGCGTACGGGTATCACTGGCAAGCGACTGTGAGATAAGTTGTCCATCTAAATCATACCCACGACTATGGACAGTTCCATTACCCCATATCCAGCTTTTAACTGAAGAAAATACTTCATAATTAATATTATTCAGCAGGGATTGACCGTTCACAGTCAAGCCACTGAGCTGTCCATTACGATAGCTATAGCTTACAACACTCCCTGAAGGATACCTCATACTGCTCATACGTCCCTGTGTATCATAGCTATAGGTTGTTGTTAAACTAATGGTATTCACTGTTTGTGTTTTATTCAGTAAACGTCCATAAACATCATAAACATACGTTAAACTGCTTAACCCATTTGTTGTGCTATTCGTATTTACACCGGTTAAACGACCTGATTGCTTTACACCCTGATCATAAACATAACTCACAATCGTATTATCAGCATAAGTCGTTTGTGTTAAACGATTTAATACATCGTACTGATAGGTGGTAGTTTGCCCTTTTGCATCTGTTTGTGACAACACATTACCGGCAGTATCATAACTATATGCTGTTAACCCTGTTTCAGGACTGGTTTGACTTGTACGATCACCAATACCATTGTACGTATAGGTGGTTGTTATGCCATTTGCATCTGTAACAGATGCTAGATTACCCTGGTTATCATAACCATAAGTCGTATCACCATTTAATGGATCGGTAATGCTAATAACACGATTTAATGCATCAAATGCAGATGTGGTTGTTGAGTTTGCAGCATCAGTTGTTGTAAGCCGGTTACCATTGGCATCATAGCCGTAAGATGTGGTTTGATTTTGAGCACCAATACTTTGAGTTAGTTGACTTAATACATTGAAAACCCGGGTACGGGTACGAACTAAAGCATTACCTGGATCAAAACTATCTTCTTTTAAGCGATTACCTAAAGCATCCAGTGTATACGTAATACTATTTCCAACCTGATCACTAATACTTATTAAGCGATGTGCTGCATCATAACCATAATTTAATAATTTTCCGTCAGGTAAATTAATACTTGTAAGGTTACCGACTGCATCATAGCTAAACGTAGTAGTCAGACTATTACCATCACCGGTAACTGTACGGGTTAATAACCATCCTCTTACATCATAAGTGAGTTGTGTAACAAGACCATTGGAATCAACCAGTGTTAAAGGTTGATTCCTCATATCGTATGCAGTAATTTGTGTAACGTGACCCAGAGCATTTGTTACACTAACAATGTTACCTTTAACATCATAAGCATACGTGGTGATATCATTAACATTAGTACGAGCACCATCAACACTGAGTACCTGACCATAAGCATTATAAGTATATGTCCAGGTACGTGATTTGTTATTGTTGGTATCTATTTGAGTTCTGGTTAATAAATTGCCTTTTTCATCATAAGTAAGGTCAGTTATGTTATCCGCTTGTGTGATTTTAACAGGAAGCGGATATGTTGAATGCCATGAAGTTGTAGTAACACGTTCTGCCGGTGTTCCCGTTGCTTCAGTACGACTTATTGGTAAACCACGTAAATTATTAACAAACGTGGTGACGTTACCGTTAAAGTCCGTTGAACTTGCAACATAACCATTAGCATCATAAGTAGTATGGGTAGCTTTGCCGCCACATGAGCCACAGGGTGCCCCTTCAATATCTGTCAGAAGTTTTTTACCATTAATAGTGGTAAAACGGTATGTCCTTATCTGACCTAAAGCATCAGTTACTGTTGAAGTGTCAGCATCAATATAATCAACATTTACTTTATCTGCACCACCTGCAAGTTCAGATGTAATTGCTCGACCTAAAGCATCATAAGTAAATGTCATATGTCGTTCGTTATTACCATTAGTAATACCGGTTAAGGCATTCGGGAAACGTGCATCTTCGTAGAAATACGTTTTAACGCTGTTATCTTCACGCTTAACTGTACTGAAGTTATTCTCTGCATCATAACCATAAACCAGTTCGCTATTATCCGGTAAAGTTACGCTGGTTAATTTTGTTCCTGTATACGCAAAGATTAATGACTGTCCAAAAGAATCCGTTACTGTTTCGAGTAAACCCGTTGTTTGGTTATAGGCTAGGATTTGCTGTATACCTGTACGACTAGTAGTTGATATCAACTGCCCTGTCAGGTTGTATTCTTCAACAGTGTCTTGTGCAGTGGTTAAGGTGTAACCCGTTGCAGTTTGTTCAAGTGAAACATCAGTATTCGAAGGTGCCGTCCAAACAGAATTCACTAAGGTGAATTTTATAATATTGCCATTGGCTCGCTCGATAACGATACTATCTTGAGGTGGATTCAGTGAAAGCCCACCTTGTGAATCATCACGCAGAGTTATACTACCTAACGGTAATGCATATGCATCTTGTATCTGACAAGTATTATTTAGGTATACAGCTGTGCTGTTAGTAAGTGCAGTTCTAGATAAAGTACCTTTTATTTCATTCCAGCCTGATTCACATGCAAGTTGTTCCGTACTGTATATACTTGAGAAGCTACTGTTACTGCTATCATGCGGTGCTTCTACAGTATGTATGTTTGCTATAAGTGATGCAGTGTAGCTATGACGCCAGTTAACACCTACTGTAGAACTTTTGTTTTTATTGCTATTATAAAAACGTGTAAATTTAAGCGGTGAAAGACCTGACGCATTAAAATCTTTTTCTACTCGAGATTTATTGCCGTTTGTCGTATTGATAGGATGACCAGTAGAAGCTGACGGTGAATATGTACCTGCTCCAGAATCACAAGACCCATTAGGATCTTTAGGTGGCGCATCAACATAATCATCACCGCTAATATAAGGTGCTGGAGGTGGTGGTTCTGATGAGGCAACACAAGATGTCGTTACCGTATCAAAAACTAAAGGTGCATCACAAGTCCAATTATAGATAAGCGGGTTGTAACTAAATCGTGTAGAAGTACAATATGCATTATATGTAATTATACAATGTGGATTAGCTTCAGGGCTGTCTACATAATAATCAATTCCACAGTGCCCTTTATCCGCTTCACCTTCAGACCAACGCGAAAAAGTATCATCACATGCTGCTTGATGAGTTAGATAATAACTAAACGGTTGTGAGTAGCTATTCCTGTACCATGTTGCAGCAAAGGATATAGATGAAATTAAACTCATCATTAATAGAACAATAAATACTTTTGCTAAATATGACTTATTCATCAGTTATCCACCTTAATTAATTGCTATCAAAACACGCATTCATTATGTATTCCACAAAGGTATTTAATCTTTGTACTAATACATATCTTATATTCTGTATGTATGGGTGGGGGGGTATGAGAAAAATAACATCACATTAAGCAAATTCAAACTTACTTAACAAAAAAACCAATTAATTAGATGACTTATTTAAAATAAAATGATGCGATTCACTAATCCTTGTTAAAGATTCCTAAAGCTTTTTATAGCTAAGCCTTGCAAATAAATTAACCCTTGCTTTTTTTATATCCTGCTCCTAAAAAGCATATTTAGCAAATAGTTATTTAAATGTTTAATTCTAAACATTTAAATATTTTTCTTAAAATCGAAAAACATAGAGTTAAAAATGAATAGGGTAAGAGGGGTCGAACCAAGCTAACCCATTGAAATAATTTGAATTATTATTTAAAAAGGTTCATTATTTAGCTTTAAAACACTGTTTTTAAACTTAAAACAATTACTTTAAGGAAGAAGTAATATGGCGAGAGCCAACCGACATTTTCTGCCAAACCAGGTTTGGCACATTACTCATCGTTGTCATCAAAAAGATTTTCTCTTAAAGTTTTCCAAAGACAGGCAGGGGGCTTATTGGGAAGACCGCTATCATGCAACAGCAATTGAAAGTAATAATCACTTACATCGCTGTATTACCTACATCGATTTAAATATGGTACGTGCAGGCGTTGTTTTGAACATCCTAAATATTGGCCACAGGGTGGCTACACAGAAATACAAAATCCACCACGTCGTTACGCAATAATAAACCTGCCGGTGCTTGCTCAGTTGTGTGGTTTTAAAAGCATTGAATCGTTACAAGATGCTCATCGGCAATGGGTGGAAACCGCTCTAAAAAACAACGCTAAACAGCGTCAATCCTTTTGTTCAAACGGTGTTGCGGTAGGAAGTGAAGGCTTTATTGAAAGGATTCAAGCTGAATCGGGTGTGCTAGCGAGCGGTCGGTCCTGTAAGCCTGAAGGAGAATACTTTGCTTTAAAAGAGCCTGATGCTACTTACGATGTTACTTTTGGGCTAAAAAGGCCCTTTTAAGCACTTAAAATAGCTGTTTTAGTATAATAAACCTCTAAATATTAATGGGTTAGCGTGGTTCGACCCTAATATACTAGTTTACCAATATATGGGGACAGCTGATGTATTGTACTTTCGGTATGAGTACAAGATTCAGCCCAATCTATTGGAGCATATTTCGCTCTCTTCGAAAGTATTGGTAAATCGTCATATAAGCGTTCAAGCATAGTATTTTTTACATTATAGAATTATAATTTTCTTATACCATTATATAGATACAAAATAACTACTCTAAATTTCCCACAATAAATAGCCAGATTAGCATAATCTGAGATTATTATTTCGATATAAATCATATACTTCTTAAGCTTTTCTTATCTAAATACAACTAAAAATATCACTCACATAAACAAATAATCAGTATTAAGAATCAATTGACCTTTAAATCACCCTAAATAGAAGATACAAGCCTAATCTAGACATAGTTATATCTATCAACACCTTGTATTTTACTTAACTTTATCCGATAATAAATGTACGGCATATTGCCGCATACGATAAGAAGTTAGGTGAAAATAATGGCACAAACAGCACCAAGAGAACGTATTGAAATGCGAGTCGATGCAGATGTAAAACAGCTGGCGGAAAGAGCATCTGCTGTACTTGGCTGTGCCTCACTAACAGAGTTTATCACTCGTTTAATTCGTGACAATGCCCCCTCAATATTGCAGCACGAATCATCAATTCAGCTAACAAATTCCCAATTTGACAATTTCATGGCCATTTGTGAAGACACTGAGCGTAAACCCAGTGATCGCCTTGTAGATGCTGCTAAACGGTTGGATGCTGAGGGGTTTTAATTGGCATTTTCACAAGAATTTGTCATCGTTGATAAAGCACAACACGATCTAAAAAAATTCAGTTGCGGCAAACCCGATATGGATACCTTTCTGGCACGTTTTGCCGTTAAGAATATGCAGTTGGGACTCAGCCGTACATGGGTTTTGCCTATCGTTAACGAAAACCCTGCTACTCAAAAATCACCAATAGCAGCTTACTATTCTCTTGCTTCGTGCACTGTTGATCGTGAGTCTATTCCCACAGATAAAAGTTTACCAGGATACCCAGTGCCCGTCGTACTACTTGCAAGACTCGCGGTTGATAAAGAATTTTCAGGGCAGCGACTTGGCGAAAAAACATTAATTACATCACTAAGAAAAGCAGTAGAACTAACCGACACAGGATTACCTGCATTAGGCGTCATACTTGATGTCTTGGATGAAGATGCGCTTCGTTTTTATCAACACTATGACATGCTTGAATCTTTTACCGATGCTCCCATGCGATTGTTTGTATCCATGAATACATTAAAACAAATTCCAACAAGCTAACTAATTTAAGGGTTCTCTAGGATCTTGTTGTCTTTCCATCCTCGCTGGATGTATCGCAGTATGAATCTCCTTCAACTTTTTGATGGAAACCTGAGTATAAATCTGTGTTGATGTCAGGTTTGCGTGACCTAACATCTCCTGGATATAACAAATATCTACTCCATTTATAGAACATAAGTGTAGCCATCGTATTACGGAATAGATGGCAAGCACCAGGCTTATCAATACCAACGGATTAAATCAACAAAACAATGAGATTTGGGGGGGGAAGGGGTTCATTTTCCCCTCTTCCCTTTCATGCGTTTTACTTTACCGTTCAGCCATATGTTTGCAACAAGCATTTATAGCAATGACAGGGAACTCATAAAACAATCAAGGCGAATCAAGGGGTCAGAGCATTTGATTTTAATTAAAACTATGATGCTGGTTTACGACGACCAATAAAGCTTTATAGATAATCGTCCCACTTAATCGATCTGTCTCCGGCTACAAAAAAATGGGGGTTCAATAAATCATCTTTTGTGTTATATCGCAGACGTTGCATGCTCGTATCAGTAATGGCACCACAGGCTTCTTCCACCACACATTGTGCTGCGGCAGTATCCCACTCAGAAGTGGGGCCTAAACGCGCATAAAGATCGGCTTTGCCTTCAGCCACCAAACAGGATTTTAAAGCACTGCCTACACGAATAATTTCATGCTCACCTAAATTGCCAAGAAAAGCTTTAATTTCTTCCGTTGGGTGCGAGCGACCACATGCAACAATTGTTTTTCTGTTACATTTTTCACGGACATGAATTGCTTTTGGTTTATTTGTGCTTTCTTGTTTAAAGGCGCCCTGACCTTTTGCTGCATAATACAAAACACCTATCACTGGTGCATACACCACACCTAGAACTGATTCATCACCATCAATCAAAGCAATATTGACTGTAAATTCACCATTGCGTTTTATAAACTCACGAGTGCCATCCAGTGGATCAATCAACCAATAGCGTGGCCAGGTCTGTCGTTCTGAATATGGCGTTGGTTTCGCTTCTTCCGTAAGAATAGGTAAGTGCGGTGTTAACTCTTTAAGGCTGGACTCAATCACTTTATTTGCTGCCAAATCGGCTTCAGTGACGGGAGTATGATCTGTCTTTTGTTCTACAGAAAAACCCGCATCATAAACTTCCATAATCACCTTTCCGGCCTGATACGCAATTTGTATCACAGGATCAAGTAATTCTTTAAGATCGTGTTTTTCCATAATTTAATAACCTGAAAATAGACCGCTATTATCTGCTATAGAAGACTAACTATATCATTATCCCAGCTAAAAATTACCACAAAAAACTGTTACAATAGCATCCATCTTCTTTTTTATTATAGCCTCTACCTAAATGCTTGACTGGAATAACATCACTACCGTACTGCTTGATATGGACGGTACTTTACTCGATTTACATTTTGATAATTACTTTTGGCAGCATCATGTTCCCTTACGTTACGCCGAAAAAAATCAACTACAGCTTGATGATGCCCACGATATATTAATTCCAAAATTTAAATCTGCCGAAGGTACTATGAACTGGTACTGTGTTGATTTCTGGTCAGAGCAACTCAATCTTGATATTGCACAATTAAAGGCAGAAGTTGATCATCTGATTGCCGTGCATCCGCATGTGGTTGAATTTTTGCAAGGTATCAGGGAAAAGGGCAAACATATTGTGCTGGTTACCAACGCACATCAAAAAAGCTTAATGCTAAAAATGGATCGTACTGCATTACATCATCACTTTGATAATATTGTTTGCGCACATGACTTTGGCTTGCCAAAAGAAGCCCCTGAATTTTGGTCTAAACTGAATCAAAAATACCCTTTTGATAAAGAACAAACGCTACTGGTTGACGATACTTTATCCGTACTGCGTTCTGCGCAGCAATATGGAATTAAAAATTTATTAGCGGTACTCAATCCCGATAGTCAAAGTCCGCAACGGGAAACTGAAGAGTTTCAGGCAATTAAAGATTTTCGAGATATTACGCCCTAAGGTCAAAACTTCAACGATGCCAGAACGTGCGGAGCAGGTTAGTGTAATACTGACGAAATGCGCAGCGATTCATTAAGTGCAGAGACGCAAAGAGAATGCAAAGAAAATCTTTATTTTTAAAATCATATATTCAGTGAGTCTTGTGATTTTTAATTAAATATCTTTTTTCTTTCTCTGCGTCCTTTGCGCCTCTGCGGTGAGATTTCTATTTTTTATTCTTCAAACCGCTGATCCCACTTTTTAAAGCGTTTCCGACAATATTCATCAAGTTCCTGGTAGGTTTTGAAGTAATATTCAAAATGAATATCCGCCGGTTCATCGTATTCACAAAAGTCATTCGAATAGTCCCGGCAAATTTGTGGGCGGGTTTCATATATCCCACACCCTCCTTTAGCCTTTAAAAACTGGCACTTATTCATGGCAATCAAAAACCAGCCATCTTCATCTTTATACGCCTGCATATCCTGGTGAGCTAATTGCCAGAGCATATGGTCAAAGTCAGATATAGAGCGAGGGGTTTCCATTTCCTGGGTCACATAAATACAACACTTTGTACCCGCACAAAAAGAACATTTATTTTCGGGAGTTATCTCCATTTTTTGCACATTTTTGTTGGCAGACATTCAAATACACCTTTAATATAGGTAACGAATAAAACCGCAGTATACCTGCTTGGCCCATTAGGCAAAAATGTTAAAAAAACTCTTTAAAAATGACTATTGGCAGGATAGTGAGTCAAACCAGGCAATTGTCCGTTTGCTCCTCAGTATTCTGGTTACTGTTCAAATCGGCTATGGGATAAAGATGAATTATTATCCGGCCCGCTTTAATGAGTTTCTCGGCCTCGCCATCGCCTTTAATAGTTTTTCAATCATCAGCTTAATTTCAGTTAAATATTACCCTCATTCCAGGTTAAGAACCTACCTGTCTATTCCTGCTGATGTCATTGGTGTTAGTTATGCAATGCTACTAACCGATACCGGCCCTTTTAGCCCGCTGTTTTTGTTATATCCATGGATGTATGTCAGTTATGCCGTGCGCTATGGCATTCATCATTTATATTATGTTGCACTAAGTTGTATAACTGCCTTTATCATTATTCTTGGACTTACAAATACATGGTCTAGCCACTCTCTGGATGCCATGGTTTTTTTAGTATTTTTAATCATGCTGCCGTTGTATCTCAAAGTTATTTTAAAACGGATAATAACTGAACGGGAAGAAAAAGAACGTGCGCTAAAGGCTCGCAATGAATTTCTTGCCACCATGAGTCATGAAATAAGAACACCCATGAGTGGTATTATTGGTATGACCAGTTTGCTGGAACGTACCAACCTGGATGAGCAACAGCAGGAATACATTTCCGCACTACGTGATACATCGGCAGTGCTTCATTCTTTAATTAATGATGTGCTGGATCTTTCCAAGCTTGAAGCAAAAAAATCAAAGCTCGATTTACAGCCGATAAATCTTTTTAAATTCATAGACAGTACTGTTCAGGTTTTTGTATCACGAGCCAAAGCTAAAAATATCAAACTTGATTGTCAACTTGAAAATATTCCTGAGATTATTCTTGCAGACGCAAACCATTTACGACAAATCCTGTTAAACCTGATCAGTAATGCTGTTAAATTTACCCAGGCAGGCAGTGTTTTGATCAATGTTAAGGGCAATAAAAAAGAAAATAATAGTTGGAATGTTAAGTTTAAAATTATTGATACTGGCTCAGGTATTGAGCATAAACATTTACAACGTATTTTTGATGCCTTTTATCAATGTAACCAGATTTCAAATTTACCTCATCAGGGCACAGGCCTTGGTACTGCAATTTCTAAAGAGCTTGTTGAGCTTATGGGTGGAGAAATTGGTTTGTCCAGCATTTATGGCCAGGGCTCAACATTCTGGTTTGAATTACCCTTGCAAGCAATTGATAGCAGTTCTCAACCCGCTGACTCGCTAACAGACAAAAATATTTCCACACAAATCGCAAAATCATTCAATATTCTGGTTGCGGAAGACAACGTAATCAATGCAAAGGTCATCACAACATTTCTTGAAGACGAAGGCCATACTGTTACTTTAGTGGTCACGGGTAAAGAAGCAATAAAAGCGTTAACCGCCAACAAATATGATATGGTATTCATGGACATGAGGATGCCCGGTATCAACGGGACTGAAGCGACGACACAATGGCGGCAGCTTGAAACAGAAGATTCTCATATTCCAATTATTGCGCTAACGGCAAATGCATCCCCAGCAGATCGCCAGCAATGTCTTGCTTCCGGTATGGATGATTTTTTAGTTAAGCCTGTTAGTTCCGAACAACTAAATAACATGATCAAAAAATATAATTAACAAACATGAGCCTATCAAATAAAAATTCCAATTACGAGCTTAGGAAACAGCTCAAAGCACTCATGTTACAGGCTCAGAAAAATACCGATAAACTACAAAAATTACAGCAGCAGGAATTGCATTTCATAAGCGCAAGCAGCCTGCCTGAATTAATTGACTTAACTTTACAGCAATACCGGGATGCCTATGAGCTTGATTATGTCTCTCTTTTACTCATTGATCAGAGTTATGAAATACGACATGTTATTGAATTTATGAGCCCGGGTTTACTTAAACTCCCGACTCTTATTTTTGCAGATTCTCACGCTCAGCTGGAAAACGTGGTCATTGCCCAGGCTGCTGCCAAGGAAAAGATAAACCCTGCCGAACTGCAAAAAACATTATTTCCAAACTTCAAAAATGAACCTTATCTTGGAGAGTGTACCGATGCATGTCGAGATACACTCTTCCCCTCTATGAACAATAAACCGGCAAGCGTAGCAATTTTACCTTTAATTCGTCATAACAAGCTTATTGGCTCACTTAATCTCTCCAGTTTTGATACAGCACGTTTTGTACCTGGAACAGCAACTGACTTAATAACACGCCTGTCTTCTATTCTTGCTGTTTGTATTGAAAATGCGGTTAACAATGAAAAATTAAAACTGCTTGGCTTAACCGATGCACTTACAGGCATTCATAATCGTCGTTACTTTATGGAACGACTTGAAGAAGAAGTTGTTCGCAGCTTAAGACAAAAACTTCCTGTAAGCTGTTTATTTATTGATATTGATCACTTCAAATCATTTAATGATCTTTATGGTCACTCGGTCGGTGATCAGGTTTTACGTTATGTTGCCAATATCATCAAAAAACAAATGCGCTTAAGTGATGTATTAGCTCGTTATGGCGGTGAGGAATTTGCCGTTTTGCTGACTAATACAGATACTATTCTTGCACAGGAAGTTGCTGAACGTATTCGTTCCTCTATAGCCAACGCAATTTTAAAAGTAGATAGTCTACCGGACGATCTAAATGTTACCGTTTCAATTGGTTGCACCACATTAACAAAATCAGACAGTCAAAATATTAACTCCCTTGGAGAAAATTTACTTAATGCAGCTGATCAGGCTTTATACGTTTCTAAAGACTCTGGCAGAAACTGCATAAGTGTTTCAGACTTCAATGCGTTTGCAGCGGCGCAAGTAGCAAATCAAAGTTTTTAGGTAAGACGTACTGCAACACTTCTTTACCCTCTTCTTTATAAATCAGATCCAGACCTTTCTCCGGATAAAGATAATGCCAGCCGATTTCTTTTGTTTGTAATTTTATTTTATATGCCGGTTGTCCAAAACGATTAATGATCGTTTTTTCATCTAACTGCACTGTTGGAATATAAATTAGATTTTTTACTAATAATTTTTTTGATTTGTCTGATTCAGGTTTATCAAGATCATAACGTTTACCTTTGTTTTCAGTTCGCTTTTGCTTGCTGCTTTCATTCTTTATTTTATTAAGTTTTTTATCAGATACATTAAGCGTAATAATAAAACTTCCGATCAAACCGCCTAACGACACGTTCTTATAATAAGCTTCCAGCGACAACTTATCCTTAGCTTCAAACAGTGCCACTTTAGGTACACTCTTTAAAATAACATCCACCTCTTTTAAAACAGTCTCACCTAATATGATACCAAAAACCTGGGTTCGCCCGTCAGCTAAAACATTCACTTGCCACGGATAGGTTTGAACAATACGTTTGTCATTCCCTGTTTTTTTATTAAACGTAAAAAACAGAACTAATAAAGCGATAACACTAATGATAATAATTTTTTTCATTTCTTAACCTGTAACCAAAACGTAACCGGGCCATCATTTAATAATGATATTTTCATATCAGCACCAAACTGACCCGTTTCAATATGTTGATGTTTGTTTTTTGCTTGCTTAACAAATTCATTGAATAAGCTTTCACCCAAATCAGGTGGAGCGGCTGATGAAAAACCTGGACGACAACCTTTTTGCGTATCTGCCGCAAGCGTAAATTGAGGAACTAATAACAAACCACCCTTAATATCCTGAACACTTAAATTCATTTTATCATCATCATCTGCAAAAATACGATAAGACAATACTTTTTCAAGTAAGCGTGTAACTTGTGCTTCACTATCATTTTTTTCAACGCCAATAAAAACTAATACACCCTTTTGTATTTCACCAATATTTTCATTATTAACGACAACTTTTGCTTCAGTTACTCTTTGAATTAAAGCAATCATTTTAACTCATTTGCCATTTCATCTGTTGCATTCACTAATTCATGCACTATTCCCGGTTCAGTTGCTGAATGCCCGGCATCTGCAATAATTTTTAACTCAGCCTTTGACCAAACCTGGTGTAGTTCCCATGCGCTTTGCATCGGACAAATTAAGTCATAACGGCCCTGTACAATCACCCCGGGAATATTTTGTAGTTTATCGGCCTTATTTAATATTTGATTTTCTTCAAGAAAAGAATCGTGTATAAAATAGTGACATTCAATACGTGCCAGACTTAATGCGGTATGAGCATTGCCAAAATGATTAATAACATTTTTATTTTGTTTAAGTGTTGCGGTACGTCCTTCCCATGTTGACCATGCTTTTGCTGCATGCATCTGCGCAATTTCATTTTCACCAGTAAGTTTTTGATAATAAGCTTTTAATAAATTATCACGTTCAGCTTCAGGGATGGGAGCAATAAAGTCCTGCCAGTAATCCGGGAAAATACGATCAGCGCCTTGCTGATAAAACCAGTTTATTTCTTTTTTTCGTGTTAAAAAAATGCCTCGTACAATTAAACCCATGACACGATCGACATGTGTTTCGGCATAAACTAACGATAAAGTCGAACCCCACGAACCACCAAATAAAACCCAACGATTAATATCCAGCTTTTGCCGAATAATTTCCATGTCCGCAACAAGCGCTTGTGTTGTATTACCCTCAAGTTCTGCATGCGGTGCTGAGCGACCTGAACCACGCTGATCAAACAAAATGATTCGATAAACATTGGGGTCAAAAAAACATCGGTGATAAGCCTCGCAACCTGCGCCGGGACCACCATGCACAAAAAGCACAGGAATACCTTCTGGGTTGCCGCTTTCTTCTACATATAAAACATGGGGTTCATCAACTTTTATTTGATGAGTTTTATACGGTTTAATATCGGGATAAAGTTGGCGCATAATATTATTGTTCCAAAGATCTTATGTAGGCCAGGTCTCATAGTGCCCCACTTTAAATTAATAAACTTAGAGGGTATCAGACTGACGCTGCAGTGAGATATTACTGCCAAATTTCTTATTTACTGCAATAAATAAAAATGGCTGATTTAAATATATTGATAATAATTTAATAACGTTCATTTATTGTAACTCAGCGTCGGCCTGAAAAGCCGACCTACATTTAGTCTTTTACCATTTCAGTTTTAAATCCTTTAGCTACCGCGATACCCATAAAAAACAGTGAAGCTAAAATTAATATGGGCCCAATACCTGTTTCTAAAATTTTTCCTGCCCAGGCCATTCCAAATACACGTTCTAAAATCATCATACCTGCATGAAATACTGTTCCAAGCATGAAGCCCCAGCTTAGTGCCTGTTTTTGCCAGACCGCAATAGAGACAAAACAAAGAATAAAGCCTGCAACAATATTCAACAATGCTTCAAGATTACCGTGAGCATGCGGTCCACCTTTTATATAATCAATTCCAAACTCGACATTATTCAATTTGCTCATACTTAAAATGCCGTCTGTATTGGCCATAGCTATTTGTTTTGCATTTAACGGCTCTAACTCTTCTTCAAAACCATCTGTTTTTAATTGCGCCAGCCTTCCCAGACTTGACTGTTTTTCACCTGCCACCACACCATATTCTTCATACATATTCACCATCATTGCACCTAATGATGCAGTAAAAGCTAAAAATATAAAGCCAAAAATAATATTCTTTTTCCCGATCATGATGCTTTCCTTATATGTATTAAAAATAATGTTGATATCTATATACTATAACTTTTTTATATAACTATTACAGGGTAAATAATGCAATACGATGGAGTACCGACACCAGGTGAACAAGTCATCCCCAATGCCCTTAACATATTTAAAATAGTGGTATTGTTTGCTCTCATATCAGGCGCTTTTATTGCGGGTCACTATGGTGCCATCTCTATAGAGAACCATTTTGAAAATTCCGGCTTACAGCTGCAATTAATTAAATGGAGTTGGTTAGTACTGTGCGGAACACTTGCCAGTTCAGCCGCACAGGGATTAGGAATACTCGCACATGATGCTGTTCACAAAGTTCTTCTGAGTAAATTATGGCTTAACGAATTAGTTGCTGGACTCATTTCAGCATTTTCGTTACTGCCTTTTAATGCTAACCGACAATTTCATCTTGCTCATCATCGTTTTTCTCATCAAAAAAATCTTGATCCGGAAGAGCCTATGCACAACCATCGTCTCTGGTATGCTATTTCTGTTGGCTCACTGATTGGCCTGCTGCTGCAATACCGCATTTTAGTTGTTAATCTTTTCACCCGTTTATTTACAAAACGTTATTTTATTCCTGTGCTATCAGATATTTTCTTCATTAGCCTGGCAATGAGTTGCTACTTTATTTTGCTACCAATGAATGGGATTCCGTTAGAACATTCCTTATTACCGATGTTATTAACTTTACCTCTTGTCTTTGGTATGCGTGCACTCTCTGACCACTATGGTCTGCCCGCCGCCGCCACAAAAGAAGAAAGAGTCGCTAATGGCAAACAGGATGAAGACGTTAGTGGATGGGTGGTCATTACATCACCCGTACTGGAGTGGATGTGGAGTGGCGTTAACTACCATGAAGTACACCATAAGTTTCCTTACCTTTCTCATTCTTACCTGAGATCAGCATTCATCGCAACGCGAGAACAACTCCCTTATGTAGTTGCCAACGGTCACTTGCGTAACTTATGGCGACACCTGCAACGTGACTACTACAATACCGAAACACCCAAATCGGATTCGTCATCATTTTAACTTACAGACAAAAAAGCCCTGATTTACAGGGCTTTTTTAATATAAATTAAAACTGATTTTTAACTTGCTTCACGATGTGCCTTTTTACGTTCATGTTCAAGCAATAACTTCTTACGCAAACGAATGTAGTGCGGTGTTACTTCTACTAATTCATCATCATCAATGAATTCTAACGCTTGCTCTAACGATTGTTTAATCGGCGGAGTTAATGAAATTGCTTCATCTGTACCCGAAGCACGAACGTTGGTCAGTTGCTTACCTTTTAAAACATTAACAACCAAATCATTTGAACGTGTATGAATACCGATAATCATACCTTCATAAACTTCATCATTATGACTAAGGAACATACGACCACGATCTTGTAAGTTAAACAGTGAAAAGGCAACAGCATTACCTTTACCGTTTGAAATCAAGACACCGTTCATGCGTTGACCATAGCTACCCTCTTTTACAGGGCCATAGTGATCAAAGACGCTGTAAATCAAACCGGTACCTTGTGTCGCTGTCATGAATTCAGTTCTGAATCCGATAAGTCCACGAGCAGGAATCATGAAATCCAAACGCACACGACCGTGACCATCTGGAACCATATCTTTTAAATCAGCACCACGTTCGCCGAGTTTTTCCATGATGCTGCCCTGATGTTGTTCTTCAACATCCGCAGTGATCATTTCGTAAGGCTCTTGTTTAACGCCATTGACTTCACGCACAATAACTTCCGGACGAGATACACCCATTTCAAAACCTTCTCGACGCATGGTTTCAATAAGAATAGAAAGATGAAGTTCGCCACGGCCAGAAACGCGGAATTTATCCGGTGAATCACCCGGCTCAACACGTAATGCAACGTTATGAATTAATTCACGATCTAAACGTTCTTGTATATTACGAGTGGTGACGTATTTACCGTCCTGACCAGCAAGTGGTGAGTTATTCACCTGGAAAGTCATACTCAATGTTGGTTCATCAACCGATAATGGCGGCAAGGCTTCGACATTGGCTGGATCACAAATCGTATCTGAAATACGTAAGCCTTCGATACCGGTAAAGGCGATGATGTCACCTGCTTCAGCAGTTTCAACTTCAATACGCTCAAGACCAAGGAAACCATAAATGATTTGAATACGACCATTTCGCGTTTTGCCGTCTACATCAATCAACGTTACCGCTTCATTCTTTTTAAGTTTGCCGCGAGTAATACGTGCAATACCGATAACACCGACAAAGCTGTTGTAATCCAATGAGGATATTTGTAATTGCAAAGAACCTTCGGCATCAACATCTGGTACAGGCACATGCTCAACAATGGCTTCAAACAACGGAGTCATGTCACCTTCAGACACATCTGATTCAAGACCGGCGAAACCATTTAAGCCAGAGGCATAAATAACGGGAAAATCAAGCTGCTCATCTGTCGCACCTAAGCGGTCAAACAAATCAAACGTTTGGTCAAGTGCCCACTCAGGGCGTGCGCCTGGGCGATCAATCTTGTTTACCACAACTATTGGACGTAAACCCTGTTTTAAGGCTTTTTCCGTCACAAAGCGCGTTTGCGGCATAGGGCCTTCAACCGCGTCAACCAGTAACAATACTGAATCTACCATTGAAAGAACGCGCTCTACTTCACCACCGAAATCAGCATGGCCAGGAGTGTCTACGATATTAATTCGATAATCGTTCCATTTAACCGCAGTATTTTTCGATAATATTGTGATGCCACGTTCTTTTTCCAGGTCATTGGAATCCATCATGCGTGTTTCAGCTTCACCACGCGTTTCAAGCGTGCCCGACTGAATTAAAAGTTGGTCAACAAGGGTGGTTTTACCGTGGTCAACGTGGGCAATAATGGCGACGTTACGCAGATTCTCAATCACAGGGTATTACTCCGGAAATGCAAAAGGTGCGCATTATATAGCCGAATGGGCTAATTACCCAGTAAATTTTGCTAAAAATTGTAAATTAGCCGACTCAGGACAGGATGACATAACCCGATTCTCTCACCTCAATCGGATAATCCTCATTAAACGTAACTGAAGCCTCAATCACCTCACTAATTTGAGAATGACAAAGTTGTGATAATTCACGTCGGTTATGCTTATCGGACTGTATTTCATCCAGAAAATCGAGCTGTAAATTCAATTTACCTCGCAAGAGTAACGTCCATAAATGCTTCAAAAAGTGATCATCATCAACATAAGGGGCAACATCCCGATCTGGCTCGTCATTGCGGAAATAGCTGATTGCCACAGGCTGAACCGGACAAGCAGCTCTGTATGCTGTTTCAAATAAGCCGCTATTAAATTTTTTTACTGCAATACCGGTTGTGGTTGTCCCCTCAGGAAAAAATACAGTCGTTCTGCCGGAACTTATAACATCAACCAGGTTTGCTATTGTTTGATGCATCGAAAATGAACTGCCTCGTTTAATAAAAACGGTTCCGGAAAATTTGGCCAGTACACCAACAATTGGCCAATTTTTCAAATCCAGCTTTGAGACAAAAGTCACTGGTGTTGATGCGGCGATCGCAACAATATCAAGCCAGGAAATGTGATTCGCAACTAATATTGCTGAGCCAGAGTAAGCTTGCCCGCTCACTTGAATATTTAAACGTAATATACGGCAGCCCTGTCGAAACCATTTCTGAATGGACCGGGCACCTTGCGGGGTATAAAACCACTGCTTACCCCAGCGAAAACGGTAAATGACTAATAAAACAAGACCATATAAAAAATGCATGCTTAACCATAGCAGACGAAAAGAGGCATTTAGAAAATCAAACAGTTGAAATAACACTTTCATTTTTACCTTTTACCTTACTGAAAAAAATGACGCTGATAACGACTGCTTATTTTTTCACATGGCAATAAAACAAACACATCCGCAACATTAAACTCAGCATCCCAGTGTGGCTCACCACAAATCATTGCACCCTGACGTAAGTAACCTTTAAGCAAAGTAGGAATAGATGTACCTTCATCGGCTAATTGCCGCTGCAATCGTAATGGCACAAGAGGGCTGACGCGACAATCATTCGCTGAAAAATGTTGTTTACGTAAAATATGCATTACAGAATTAATATAAGAATCACCGTGACGTAAAGATATGCTGGCGCAGCCAATTAAATAATCAATTTTTTGTTTTATTACAACTTCAGCTATGCCCTGCCATAGGATAGCAAGTACTGCGCCTTTACGATTGTCCGGGTCAATACAGGTACGTCCCACTTCCATGAAACGGCCAGGTTTGTTCAATACTAACTCGAGATCAAATTCAGTTTCAGAATAAAAATAACCTGATTTTTTTGCATCCTCACTGACTAACAAACGAGATGTTGCAATAACTTTGCCTGATGCATTATCAAACACCATCAGGTGTTTACAGAATTCATCAAAACGATCCTGATCAAGCCCTTCATCACTTGAAGATAATCTTGCGCCCATTTCCAGGGCAAAAATACGGTAACGCAAACGTAAGCATTGTTCTATTTCTTCATTATTTCTGGCTAACCTGACACTAAAACGCTTACTATTAATGCTTTTTTTAACTTCATTGACTGCACTATTTGATGCAAGTAACGACATAATTTCCACCTTTTTCACTAAATTCATGGGGATAAATTTAGTGAATAAAAATGACAAATTAGTTACGTTAAATTGATACTTTTATGACACGGGCAATTTTAAAACCTGATAAAAAATTTCATGTTTTTTTCCAGTTCGCCGATAACCCTGTTACGCAATAACAAAATTATGAGTCCAATGACAAGCACAAATAATCAAGAACAAATCAATGATGAAAACTGGTCGCAAATACGGGAAACGGTTCTACTTATCAATGTTGCAGTAGCGCGTATTGAACATGCCATGATTGATGGGGAAGACTCTGTCACTACATTAAGTCAGTCTTTTGTCGAAATGGTTAACTCTGCAAAACAAATTATACTTGATACCGAAGAGCTGGAAGATTCAGCAGCGAAAAGCAAAATTGAAAAAAGCTGCCTCGACATATCACAACGAATTCAAAGTTCAATCATTGCTTTTCAGTTTTATGATCGCTTAAGCCAGAGAATGACTCATGTATCAAAAACACTGAGTTCTTTATCCGAACTTTTAGATGACCAGACAAAACATTACATGCCTCAGGAATGGCTGGAGCTACAGGAAGCTATCCGTTCAAAATATACATTAGATGCAGATCAAAAAATGTTTGATGATGTATTAAATGGTATGCCCATTCAGGAAGCTCTGAATAGTGCACTTAATGCTACAGCAGAAGATGATATTGAGCTTTTTTAAAAAATTGTTTTAAATTATTCTGGCGCGTGAGTAAGGTGCTCTAAACGATAGCCCTGATGATAAATTGAACTCAGGCGCCAGCCTTTTTCAGGAGCAATATCGAGCTTTTTACGAATGCGGCTCATATGTGTATCTACCGTTCGTGTATTTAATCCCAGGTCATAACCCCAGACTGCAGATAGAATATGGTCACGTGACAATAAGCGCCCCACGTTTTTAAATAAAAACTGTACCAGTTTAAATTCCTTTTCAGTGAGCTTGATTTGTTCACCGTCAATACTTACTTCTCTGGAAGTAGAATCAATACGGTAAGGTGTTAACTCAATAATTTCGTCATCAAGATGAGGATTTGTACGACGTGCCACTGCATTGATACGGGCAATCATTTCCTTATGTCTTACCGGTTTGGTAATGTAATCATCTGCACCTAATGTAAGAATTTTAGCAACATCATCTTCTGTCGCTTTTTGCGTAACAAAAATAACAGGAACATCAATTTCTTCGTGGCTTTTAATCCAGTTTAGCGTTTGCTCACCATCAAATTCTGGCATAATCCAGTCAAGCAAAACTATATCAAAATTTTTACTTCTAATAGCCTGGATAAATTCCTGTCCGCTGGCGAAATGAGTGCAATCATGGCCTTCTTCTTCAAGCCATAACATCATAAGCGCAGCAATATCAGGATCGTCATCAACGATAGCGATATGCATATTATTATTTAATCCCTGTTATCAATGAACCTGAATAAAAAATCTAACAAGCTCTAAATAGATGATAGTAAAAAATTTTATATTTATTAAAGTTACGGGTATAGTTATGCCAAATTGTGGACTGTTTAGCAATACACTTCAATGATTTCCGCTTACTAATTCATATTTATGATATTTCTGGTATATTTTGCGCTTAATCATAGTGAAATTTTTACCACAGCAGATTTAAAACATATGCACACATTTCGTAGTTTAATTATTTTCCTCTCCCTTGGGCTGATTTTAACTTCATGCTCATCCATGATTTCCTCTGCCACTAATAAAATGGCAAAAAATCTCTCTACTGCCATTACAAATAATGACGATCTGGCTACCGTAAAAGCCGGGGCACCCGCTTATTTACTCATGCTGGAAAGTTTTGTAGAAGGAGACCCGGAAGACAGTAATATGCTTATAGCCGCCGCAAAACTCTTTAGCACTTATGCAGGTGTATTTGTAAAAGATGAACAACGGGCTAAACGCCTTACCCAAAAATCTCTGGATTTTTCACTTCGTGCTAATTGCCTGCAAATACCCGACAGCTGTCATCTTAAAAAAATGAAGTTTCCCGAATTTGAAAAAATTATTGAACAATATAATAAAGAACAAATTGAATTATTGTTCACATTGGGTACCAGCTGGGCTGGCTGGATTCAAAGTCGTGGAGGTGACTGGAATGCAGCAGCAGATCTGCCTCGCATAACCAAAATAATACAACATGTCTTAATATTGGATGATAAATATCAATCTGGTCAGGCTCATCTTTATATGGGTGTCCTAAAAACATTATTACCACCTGCACTAGGTGGTAAACCAAAAATCGGTCAAAAACACTTTGAAAAAGCCATTCAAATATCACAAGGTAAAAATCTTATGGCTAAAGTCATTTATGCTGAAAAATATGCCCGACTGGTTTTTGATCAGAAACTGCATGACGAACTATTAAACCAGGTATTAAAAACTGAACCACGATCACGCGGCTTTACCTTGACCAACATGCTGGCACATGAACAGGCTAAGGCGTTATTAAGCAGCGGTAAAGATTACTTCTAATGCATCAGGAGCAGACCATTGCTATAATCAAGCAACTGGAGAACATATGAAACAGACACTCATTCGTCTAACACTTTTAAGTTTATTTTTATTTAGCGGTACTACACATGCTACGGTAATAAAAATTGCCACGCTTTCTCCTGATGGCACCGCCTTGATGAAAAAGATGCGCCAGGCAGCAAAAGATATAACTGAACGCACGGATAAACGCGTAAAAATTAAATTTTATCCCGGTGGCGTCATGGGTGATGAAAATGCCATCCTGCGCAAAATGCGCATAAATCAATTACAGGGCGCAGCTATCAGCAGTGGCGCTTTAACACGTTACTTTAAAGATACCAGCCTTTATGGCATGCCTTTTCTTTTTAGCTCACAAGAAGAAGTCCTTTATGTCCGCAAACATATGGACAAGCTCATGATTCAGGGACTGGAAAAAAAGGGATTAACCTCCTTCGGTCTTGCTGAATCCGGATTTGTTTACCTGTTCTCCAATAATCCTATTCATAATATTGCTGAACTGAAAAAACAAAAATTCTGGATCCCTGACAATGCGTCTGCCCGCAATACCGTTAAATCATTTTCACTCAGCCCCATTCCTTTACCCTATGGAGATGTTTTAGCAGGTTTACAAACACATTTAATTAATACTATTGCTTCATCTCCCATCGCCGCAATTGCTTTGCAATGGCATACCCAGGTTAAGTATTTAACAGATATGCCGGTTTTGTACAGCTGGGGAACTTTAGTCATTAGCAATCGAACCATGAAAAAGCTAAACAAAAAAGATAGAGCAACTGTTAACGACATTATGTCTGTCGCTTTTAAGGAAATTGATCTGCAAAATCAAAAAGATAATTCCGCTGCATTAGCTGCATTAAAAAATCAGGGAATTAATTTTATTAAGCCGACTAAAAAACAATATGAAGAATGGAAAAGTATTGCGCTAAAGGGCAATAAAAAACTGATTGAAAAGGGTTACAACAGTAAAAAAATGTATAATCTCGTGCAAAAACATATTGCTGATTATAAAAAAAATAATCTTAAAGTAACCCGATTAAAATAGAGCTCTACTCTCAACGTGCAAAAACATTTACTCCGCATTTATAACGTATTACTTGCTACTGAAACATTTCTTTTATTGTTTTTTTTGTTAGCTGCAATTTTACTTGCCAGTTCTCAAATATTTTTACGGAATTTTTTTGATTCCGGCATTTTCTGGGCCGACTCGGCCCTACGTATCCTGGTTTTATGGATAGGCATGATTGGTGCAATGTTTGCCAGTCGTAAAAAAAAACATATTCGTATTGATATACTGTCTCATTATCTACCGCCAAAACTACAACATAATATTTGGCGCATTACCGAGCTTATAACCGCGATAGTCTGCGGCATTGTTGCTTATTACAGTATTCAATTTATTCAATACGAATATGAAGATGGCCTGATTGCTTTTGCTAATGTCCCCGTTTGGTTATGTGAAACTATTATTCCGGTTGCTTTTATTGTTATGGCTTTACGCTATATGTGTTACTGCTTTATGCCAGATTATTTACTCAATCCTGAACCCAGCGATATTAATCCGCCCAGTGAGTTTCAATAAATGGTAAGTTCAAATGAGCATTAATTTTTTAATACCCATTATTCTGATACTTGCCTTATTAGGCATGCCCTTATTTGCAGTTATTTTATCACTCGCACTAATCGGATTTTATTCCTCCGGCATCGACCTTTCAGTTATTGTCATTGAAATTTATCGTTTAACCAATACGCCATTATTACTCGCCTTACCCTTATTCACTTTCGCCGGTTACCTCTTAAGTCACGGCAATACATCACAAAGACTGGTGAGATTATCGCGAGCACTTCTTGGCTGGTTACCAGGTGAACTTGTTGTTATCAGTTTATTTGCCTGTGCTTTTTTTACTGCTTTTACCGGCGCAACCGGGATCACCATTGTTGCGATGGGTGCTTTACTTTACCCCGCTTTAAAAAGTGATGGTTACAGCAAAAAATTTAGCCTTGGTTTAGTAACAACATCCGGTAGCTTGGGTTTATTGCTGCCTCCCTCATTACCACTCATTATATATGCTGTTATTGTGCAGCAAATGGATCTGGGGAAATCAGTCACCATCAAAGAATTATTCGTTGCAGGTTTATATCCAAGCCTTTTAATGATTTTATTCATTGTTTTATGGAGTGCATGGACTAACCGGAATATTGTTAAAGTTAAAATTCCTTTTGATAAAAAAGAAGCTTTTGAAGCATTAAAGGAAGCCATCTGGGGAATTCCCTTACCCTTTATTGTGCTTGGTGGTATTTATGGTGGCTTTTTTGCAATTTCTGAAGCTGCGGCAATTACTGCTTTATATATTCTTTTCGTACAAATTTTTATTCATAAAGAAACTCAATTTAAAGATCTTCCGGATATAGCAAAAGAATCCATGCTTGTTGTTGGCGGCATACTTTTGATTCTCGGTGTTTCACTTGCATTTACCAATTATCTTATTGATGCTGAAATACCGACATTATTGTTTGATTGGGTCAAACAACATATTCATAGTCCAATTACTTTTTTACTTTTCCTGAATATTTTCCTGCTTATCTTAGGCGCAATACTCGATATTTTTTCTGCACTTGTCATCATGGTGCCACTGATTGTGCCGCTTGCCATTGGCTATGGCATTGATCCGGTCCATTTGGGTGTTATATTTCTGGCAAATATGCAGCTCGGTTATTTCACCCCACCGGTTGGTATGAATTTATTTATTGCCAGCTATCGCTTTAACCGTCCAATCACCGACATATACAAAGCAACCATCCCCTTCTTTTTTGTTTTACTTACTGCGGTATTAATCATTACTTATTGGCCCGCACTGTCACTTACACTTGTTCGCTAATAACATAATGCCAGGTGAAGCTGTACAAACTTGTTTTTGCGGTTCAGAACAAATATTTGAAAATTGTTGCGGAAAATTTATCAACACAGAACTGTCCCCCGCCACACCTGAACAACTCATGCGCTCACGCTACAGTGCTTATATATTAAAAAATGAACACTACATCTTAAAAAGCTGGCATGAATCAACCCGACCTGAATCACTAGAACTCAAAAATGACACAACACAATGGAAGAAATTAAAAATCATTTCAACTTCTGAAAATACGGTTCAATTTGTTGCTTACTTTACACAAGACACCTTAAATAAAAATAAGACATATGCATTAACCGAAACCAGCAATTTTGTTAAAGACAAAAACTGGCTTTACCTCGATGGCGAAGAGGTTAAAACAGTTCAACTGACAAAAAATATGCCTTGCCCCTGTTTAAGCGGAAAAAAATTTAAGCGTTGTTGCGAAATGATTTAATAGAAACTCGTCATTGCGAGCGATAACGCGGCATTAATAGTGCGGTGGCGGCGGTTCTTTTTCTTCAGCTGAGGCACTCGCTTGTGCAACACTGGCAATACGTAAATTCACAAGTCGAATCTCTTCACGTAACGAATCTAACTGTTGTTGTTGATCGGTAATAACGTCGTTTAACTCATTTATGGTTTCATCCTGAAAAGCCAGTTTACTTTCCAGTTCTATTATTTTATTTTCCATTTTAACGAGATAACTTTTTTGTTGTTACTTTACAGTACGACGTTGCTTAACTGCATTTGCCAGGTTATTTAATACCGCCACGCTGTCATCCCAGTTAATGCAGGCATCTGTTACGCTTTGTCCATAAACCAGTTCTTTACCTTCTTCAACATCCTGTCGGCCAGCAACGAGATGGCTTTCTATCATCACACCCATAATATTTTCATTACCTGCTGATATTTGTTGAGCGATAGCTTTTGCGACATCAACTTGTCGCTGATAATCTTTTTGACTATTAGCATGACTACAATCAACCATTAATCGTGACTGTACATTTGCCGCTTTAAGTTCAGTTATCGCCTGTTTCACATGAGCAGCATCATAATTTGGCTCTTTACCACCACGTAAAATAATATGACAATCATCATTACCAGTTGTCGCGAAAATAGCGGAGTAACCTTCTTTGGTTAATGAAAGAAAATTATGCGGACGGCTTGCTGCGCCAATGGCATCTATCGCAACTTTTAAAGTACCATCTGTACCATTTTTGAAACCAACTGGCGAAGATAAGCCGGATGCCAGTTCACGATGTACCTGACTTTCAGTAGTACGTGCACCAATCGCACCCCAGCTAATTAAGTCTGCAACGTATTGTGGCGTGATCAAATCAAGAAATTCTGTTGCCGCGGGTACGTCCATATCATTCAGGTCAGCTAACAAACAGCGAGCAAGATGCAGACCTTTATTAATCTCGTAACTTTCATCGAGGTTTGGATCGTTAATCAAACCTTTCCAGCCTACTGTGGTACGTGGTTTTTCAAAATAAACACGCATGACAATTAACAAGTTATCCGACAACTCATGCTTGATCTCTTTTAATCGAGAAGCATATTCACGTGCTGCAACAGGATCATGAATAGAACAAGGCCCAATAATCACTAACAAGCGATCATCTTTACCATTCAAAATATCATGTATCGCAGTACGTGTATCAAAAATTAATTTACTGGCAGATTCTGAAATTGAACAATCTTTATGTAATTGCTCAGGCGATATGACTTCATTCATCGCCGTGATACGTAAATCGTCTGTTTTATATTTCATACTCATAGTTTACTACTTATTCAAATGTTTATTCATAAATGCTGCTGCACGTTGAACTGCATCTTTTGCTGCCAGGTCATCTGCAAATGTTCTGACATTTTCAGGTCTAAAGTCAAAACCTCGTCCAACACCCGGATAAACGAAGACACGGGCATCACGACCTTTCTCACGCAACATTTTAATACTCGCGTTAATCTGACGGTGACGGTGATATTGCTCAAATTCACCCATGAAAACCAACATAGGAATCTTCATTTGTTCTATTTCAGGCGCAAAGCCATATACCTGCGAAGGCTCTGGTGCGTTTGGATCCTGAAAATGTGGATAGTATGAGACATAACAGGCCACATCTTTATTTTGGCGCCCAAAGGTTGTCGCAACCTTTAAAGTGTAATAACCGCCACGTGTATGAGAGTACAAGCAGGCTTTTTTACCACTAATATCTTTTCGTGCCAGTAGTACAGTCAACCCTTTGTTTACATCTTTTTCCAGCTCATAGTCATGTTCAAGCGGATGGGTACCTAAAAAATGCGCTTTATAAATAGCTGGCGCCACAACCACAAAACCTCGTGCAGCAATACGCTTAACATGGCGCTGAACTAAATCATCTAAACCACGACGGCCATGCTGGAAAAATACCGCTGGAAATTTTCCTTTTTTCTTTGGACGAACCACCATAATTGGAACATCCACGCCATCACTGTCGTAACTGCTCCACTCCACTTTTACGGCATAATTTTTGGGTACAGAAATTTTACCTTCATCCCACCAGCTATTACTCCACCATGAGCTATTATCGACCTTTTCTTCATGAGCGCTGACTGATGGCAGCATAAAGCCTGCATTTATTACAAACACAAAGAATATTAATAAAGGAACGTTTTTCAACACTATTACCCTAATTTCCACATGGCGTAGCAGAATTTACCCGCCCAACAAAAAGTCGGTTATTTTACTCCAGCTTTTCGCCAAATACCTAATAAATAAGTATAAAGCCTTTCAATGTGGGTATTTTATACGTGAAGAGGGCTTAAATATAACAGGATAATAGATAAATATAGCTCAGAACCTAAACCTAGGCCTGGCAGGACACCAGATTACTAATTTTATCTAAAAAAAGATTTTCATTTATCGGTTTTGAGAAAAACCCACTCAAACCAAAAGATTCAGCATTTACGGCACTTATTTGTTCACTATAACCCGTGATTAACAAAACAGGAATATTGGGTCGAAGCTTTAATATAGCCTGTGCAACCTCGACACCCGTTAATTCCGGCATGACCTGATCGGTAATAATTAAATCAAAATCATCAGGATGGTCTTTAAAATATTTAATGGCCGCAACAGGTTCATTTAATACCGTAACATTATAACTCTCGGCCTCAAGCAAAGCACCAAGATACTCTGAAACGAGTTCATCATCATCAACCACTAAAATATGATGCTGTGCATCCTGCCTTGCCAAAATATTTACCTGTCTGGTTAAGATTAAATTGAAATTAAGTCTATACCAATTATTTCCTATCGTCTTCAGGCAAAATACAAATTTTCAAATTGTTTACTTTTCGAAACAAATAATTTGCACTTCTAAATACCAGGGTATTCCCCTGAATATTTATTATAATATTATCACTGCTGTCCCGTTAACATATAAGTAATACATAGCAAGTCACTGATTTTATTA
>CAZZIS010000030.1:0-31442 GCA_964654445.1 uncultured Thioalkalispiraceae bacterium | reverse complement strand
AAAAACAGACCACCATAGAGTAAAAAGTTTTGAATTGAAATGTGGTAATAATCAAAATGCAAGCCAATAGCAAAAAACGCTAAGCCCCATGTTAGAACGGCTACGCGAACTAAAGACTGTTGTAATTCAGTACTTAAAGAGTCTACAAGTGATTTAAGTTTGTTAATATTCATGGTTATATAATTAGTGTTTTTTCAGTGCTCGTTCACTAATCTAAATTACCAGTTTTAGCTTGCAGAATATTTTTGCCATACATTATTTGTTTGAAGGGTTTGTTGCTATAGCGCCAAATTTTAATGGCTTCGTAAATAAATATACTGGTAAAACTTACGGTTAACCATACGACTACCGCTTCCAGGGGAAGATTGTTCCAGGGCTTAATATAGATACCCATCATAGCGTCTGAATTATATCCCCACCAGCCATAGGGAAGTGCCAGTGTCACTTCCCACATTAAACTAATCAGTAGCATGGTGGTGCAGGTAAAACTCACCGCGCGCCAATTAACAAACGTTTTAACCGTTGGATAAAGTCCAACGGCGGGAATGATGGCAGCAAAAATCAAGTAAGTAAAATACCAGGGGAAGCCCTGGTTGTTTACAGCGAAAATATTTTTATAACCGATTGCTGCAAGCAATAGCATGGCGCCAATGAGCAAGGAATACGGATGGAACTGAATGATTCGTACTATATTTCGAGTGGCCGTTGTGTAGTCTGCCTCATTATATGCTCTTAACCAATATTCATCACACCATACATATAGAAATAAAACGAGTGTAAAGCCAAAAATGTAGAATACAAATTCTTCAATTGGTACCGTTCCTCCCAGCACCGGTACCTGAATACCTAATGTCGCAGCTTCATTGGCGAAATTAAAATAGGTGCTACCAAACAATATATCCAACACGATACCTGCTGGTATTAAAATGAGAAGGGTCAATTTGACAGCTGTTTTTGGGATACCACCAATATCCGGGTGACGAAAAAACCATAAACCTAATACACTAACTGGTAAAACAAAAAGTGCCAGACTAATGCTATAGCCTAGAGGGCTGGGGTTAGTGCTGGTCATTATTAATTTGTTGGCATCTATTACGCTAAGAAGTGTAAATGTAGCTGGAATTATTAATAATAGAATCGTATAAAACACGGTTGCTATCGCATTGTTTTTATTGATAATCATAAAACAGCCTCAGACTTATAAGATTTGTTTTTTTTATATGCTTGCTAAGTAATGGGGGTGATTATTACATGTTACATTTTTTCGGCAGTAAAATCTTTTATTATTGCTAGTGATATATTTATTATGGTATTAAAATTGACTCATAACAATGAGACTAATTTTGTTTTAAAACATTATTGTTTTTGAAGTGCTTCATTAATATAAACTGCAATTGATTTCATTTCAGCTTTTGATAAAACACTCTTCCAGGCAGGCATAGTTGACCCTGTAAGCCCATTTTCAATGACATAAATCAGGCTATCTTTTTGCTTGATTTCGAGATTTGATTTAGTCAAATCTCGAGGGTGTGGTTGCAGAAATGCTTCGATCCAGTTGCGTCCCGTTCCATCTTTGGCATGACAAAAGGCGCAATTTTCAAGGTATAGTTTTTTGCCTTTTTTTCCTTCCTGAGATAACTGTGTCCAGTTTGATAACTCCGGTAGCAAAAGAAAAGGCATTTGCGTACCGTTGATGATTTGGCCATCCATTGGCTTTGGTTTGCAAAACCAGCCATGGCTGTCTTGTTACGGCCTTGCTTTACAATATGCAGCGTTTCTTTACGCCCAGGTTGATTGATGTGAAATCACGTGGTTGTGGTTTGAGATAGGTACTGGCAAGAGTTTTTGCATCACCTGAATAACCGTGGCAAAAATAACAACGGAAATTATATATTGCTCGTTCGCGTTTATGTTTATCCTGATTGAGCCCTGAATTTTTCTCTGTTGTGTCAGCCTGCACATAACTCACAGGTAAGTTTGTGAATAAAAATACACAGGCAAAATGTTTTAATAACGACATTGTTGTTATAAAACAGGTTGTATTTTATGTGGCTGGTTTATTTGGATATGAATTTACTAAATACATATTCACTGATATCTGCGATTTCTTGTGGTTAAGTACTGTTTTCCAGGCGGGCATTTCTGTTCCTTGTTTTCCTAAAGAAATTGATTTGAAAAGTGCCGGACGGTTAAGAGGAAACCATGCACCCCAAATCAAATAGTTTGCTGTTTTAGTGAAATGGTATTAAAAGTTTTGCTACAAATAAATAATTCTATATCCCATTTCTTCCCATAACCGAGAGCATCGCCCTTTAATGTTCTTGAATATGAGAAGGAATGTTAGTTTATCATAATAAAAACAATAGCTTAGCCTTATGGCATATATGATGCATCCATGACATTATCGCATTCTTATATATAACGCCACATCAGATAAAGGGCTAAAGTGTAATGGACTACTACCATCGATGGCTTACTTGCCATAGATATTGTTTAGTAATTTCTATAGTGATGACTGCTATGGGGTCTGGACTTGTCTACGCGGATGGTTGGGATCCTGCCAGTAAAGCACCGAATACTGGAGGCATCATTAACACTCGCCACAACATGACAATGAGTTACCTGGGCGGGGCTTCAGTAAATATGAATTCCAGTCGCAATGATTACGGTGAGGTCTGTGTTTATTGCCATACTCCTCACGGAGGCAATAGCACCATTAATGCGCCATTGTGGAATCGAACCAACCTTAATACGTCATACACTTTGTACAATAAAACATTAACTTCGGGTCAGACTCCAACACAGCCGGGTGTAAATTCTGTTGTATGTCTGTCCTGTCATGACGGCACGGTAGGAATAGACTCGGTGATTAATATGCCTAACCGTCTGAGTCTGGCTACTTCATACAATCAAGTGCAGGAAACTGCACAGGATAATGCTTTTCTTGATACCTGGCCGGATAATAATCCGACCCTGCATGCCGCAATACCTGACTGTATGTTATGTCATAATGCGGACAATCCCTTTGCACCTGACTTCTCGGCGTTTAAGATCGATACGGATCTGCGTAACGATCATCCTGTTGGTGTATTGTTACCTAACACTGCGCTATACGACTTCAATCAGCCTAATGGTATTAGCAGTGGTCTCAGATTTTATGACACTAATGGCAATGCGCGCGCCGATAGCGGCGAACTCCGTTTCTATGACTCGGGAGATGGTTTCGAAGTTGAATGCGCCTCTTGTCACAATCCGCATGGTACTCCTGTCTCCGGTAGTAGTGGGGGTGCATTAATTCCGTCGTTCATGCGGGTAAACGATCAATCAGTACTTTGCCTGACCTGCCATGCTAAATGAGCTAACAGTGTATTCATAGGTATTTCAGAGTTAGGGTTGTGGTTTGATGCCAAATTCGCGCATGATAGCTTTACCTTTTTTCTCATCTAAACGCCTGATTACCTCCACCTTTCTAAAAAGCTGATCAACTATATAAATGCGGCCCGTTTCATCCACAGTGACACCGGCTATAAGCCCATAATGGCCTGGTTTATCAATTGATCCTCCTCGGCCCAACGACATTAACAACTGACCCTTGGCATTAAAGATCTGCAGATTCCCAAAATTAGCATCCGATACATAGACATTACCATCGGAATCAACTGCCAAACCACGTGGACGTGCAAAACGACCAAAACCAGAACCCACACCGCCCCAACTGTAAAGATACTTGCCCTTTGGATCGAAGGCCTGAATACGAAAGTTACCTGTGTCCAATACGTAGAGCGTACCATTTGGAGCAACTGCAGCATGAGTTGGAAGGTTGAATTTTCCGGGTGTCCTGCCACGTTCTCCGATAGTAAAAAGCTTTTCACCTTTGGAATTATAGGCCACGATGCGATGCGATGTACTATCCACCCCTCCAACATCGACTACATAGATGCGGTTACCATCACCGCTAACCGCGACATCGGTGGGTTTTACAAGGTCATCTGGCTTACCGATATGGTGTTTATAGTGGCCTCGGGAATCAAAGACCACGACACTGCGCTTTGCTGCATCTGCAACGTAATAATTATTGGCATGGTCAATTGCCACTCCCTGTGGTCTCTGCAAGCGGCCGTCACCGCTACGACCAAATATAACAACCAGTCGACGCGGAACATCGAACAGGTATACAAGCCGCATTGCACTATCACTCACAATAATGTGACCTTGATGCGCAGCAACGTCCAGGGGTTTGATCAATTTGATTTTGGCACGTTTTTGCTGCCCGGTTACAGCAGCCTTAAAACTACTGAGCTTGTTTTTATCTGCAATACTCAAGTCCGAGCGTAAGGTAAACTCATATTCGAAACGGGGTAAATCTGGAAGTGAGGGCCAAAATGGCGCACGAGTCCGTTCTTGTTTGTCCACTGTTGAACATGCCATCAAGAATGTGAAGCAGATAAAGATAGAAAACGATTTAAATATACACATAGTCCCTTGTGTTCTTTGAAGAAATATTTTAATTAATATAAAGTTTAAAATTGTATTTACGTTTAACTAACTTTAGCTGATCTCTTAAGGTCTACTCAGTTATTTTTGTTAAACGGATTAAACAATTTTTGTACAAAATAACAGAAACCGTGGAAACATAGTGACCAACTATGAAGGTTTTCTCACAATTCAGAGTGTTGTCATGAAATTGCAAGGTCAACGCGTAGTATTGATAGTAAGTTTACTATTTTTTCTAAATGCCTCATTAATATAAACTGCAATTGATTTTATTTCAGCTTTTGATAAAACACTCTTCCAGGCAGGCATAGTTGTACCTGTAAGCCCATTTTCAATGACATAAATCAGGCTATCTTTTTGCTTGATTTCGAGATTTGATTTAGTCAAATCTCGAGGGTGTGGTTGCAGAAATGCTTCGATCCAGTTGCGTCCCGTTCCATCTTTGGCATGACAAAAGGCGCAATTTTCAAGGTATAGTTTTTTGCCTTTTTTTCCTTCCTGAGATAACTCGGCAATAGCCGGTGATTGTTCGTGTTGTTGGTACACAGAGGCACCACTTATGGTATCCGTTTTAATTTTTAGAGGATTTTTTTTTAATGGGAAGGAAACCGCCATTGCTTCCCAGTGCAGACCCTCATTTTTTACTTTGCCCCGGTCATGACACGATATACAGCTTGTCAGAAATCGCTGTTTTCCACGGCGTTGTTCAACGGTTAACTGTTCCCATGGGGTGTCTAATTTGATGAGCCCGGTAGCAAATGGAAAAGCATTTACATAACGCTCATGGTTTGGCCATCCATTGGATTTGGTATGATATTGGGTATTCTTTCGTTTTGCTTGTATAAATTCACTTCGAATAAAATCGACCACCCATTCAATCTCTTGTTGCGTCAGGATATTTGCAAAACCGGCCATGCCTGTTTTATTACGGCCTTTCATTACAACATGCAGCATTTCCTTGCGTCCAAGTTGCCCTGGAAGTAATGATGTGAAATCACGCGGTTGTGGTTTGAGATAGGTACTGGCAAGTGTTTTGGCATCACCGGAGTAGCCGTGGCAAAAATAACAGCGAAAATTATATATCGCTCGTCCACGTTCATGTTTATTCAGATCGTGGTCTGAAATTTTTTCTGTTGAGTCAGCTTGCACATAACCTACAGAGAAATTTGCGAAAATTAATAAACCGGCTAAATATTTTAAGGGTGACATTGTTGTCATCGAAAAGGTTGTATTTTATCTAGCCAGTTTATTTGGAAATAAACTCACTAAACACATATTCACTGATATCAGCAATCTCCTGTTGATTGAGTACCGTTTTCCAGCTGGGCATTTCAGTTCCCTGTTTTCCTACGGAAATAGCTTTAAAAAGTGCAGGTCGGTTAAATTGATTCCTTGCCTGGGAGTGTGTGAAATTTAAAGGCCGGGGGAATATAAAATAGGCACGTGGGCCTTCTCCATCACCTTTGACACCATGGCAAGTAGAACAATTTTGGAGATAAAAAGCGTGTCCTTTTACTCGATCACCTTTTAATCCATTAGGCATGATCGAACTCATATCAGCTGAAGTTTTCTTAGTTTGATTCCCATTATTGAGAGTCTTTTGCCGGTGCACGACTCCCATTTTTGAGAAATATTCAGCTGCAAGTTGAGATTTATGTCGTGTTGATTGTTTAGTTGAAACATTATTTTTCATTTTTTCATCAGTTAACATGAAGTTGTTTCGAATATAGTCAACGGTAGACTGAATTTCTTGATCACTCAGCTGGCTGCTGAAGCTGACCATAGCTGTTCCCGGGACACCATGTGTGACCGAGGCAATCATACGTTCACGAGACAGCTCAGAATTGACATGAGTGATGGTAAAGTTGCGTGGAGGAGTACGTAACAGGTTACCACCCCAGACTGCACCTGCACCTTTATCACCATGACATACGGAGCAATTATCATGGAATAAATCAGCAGCTGTTGTTTTTGTCTCAGTATCGGCAAACACCGTGGGTATATAACCTGACGTGAGCATGGTAAATAGAATACAAAAAACGGGTAAATATTTTTTATTAATCAGTGTCATTACAAATCACCATTTTATTTTGTTACAGTATCTGTGAGTTCTGAGTTTTATATAGCAATAACAGTGCCACTGATAAAGTTGAAACAATGGTTGATATTGTACGCGCATATTTAATCATCAGACAAGAAGCAATTTCTCGTAATTTGTTGGCATTATTTTTGCTGGTATAGTTACGAATTACGATAGTAAATTAATAGTGAGCAATCAAATAGTGGTTACCATTTCATGATCAATAAAAGAATTACCTGTTTCCAACAATATTTTTATCTGTTGATAACATTCAGTCTATTTTTGGCTTTTGTTATGCTGAGTGGTTGTACGTCTACACCTGGGCGGGATATAAAGGCAAAACCAATACCGGTTTTTCCACCTCCACCTGAAAAGGCACGATTCAAATATGTGCGCAGTTTATATTCCAGTCTGGATGTAGCAGCAGAAGATTCTATAAGTAGTTTTCGTCGAATGGTTACTGGTGAGCAGAAAAGAGGAAAAGGCCTGGCAAAACCTTTTGATGTTAAGGTATTCCAGGATCGAGTATATGTTAGTGATACCGTTCATCGAAGTGTGATGGTATTTGATATCAAGGGTAAGCGTTTTTTTGAGATTGGAAAGAAAGACCCGGGGCTATTGTATTTACCGCTTGGCCTGGCGATTGATGATCAGGGTTTAATATATGTTTGTGATGCTACAGCAAAGCGTATTGTTGTGTATGACAGGGATGGAAATTATCTGCGTGTTATTGGTGGAAAATCCTATTTTAGTCGTCCTGCAGGCATAACTGTTGATAGTAGCGGTAGCCGTTTGTATGTGGTTGATACGGGAGGTGTTACTGTTAAAAAACACAGGGTGCAGGTATTTGATGCCAAGACAGGAAAATTCATCAGGTCAATTTCCAAACGTGGCAGTGCTGATGGAGAATTAAACCTGCCTCGTGATATTGTCATAACCAAAGATGGAGATCTCTATGTTGTTGATGGGGGTAATTTTCGTATCCAGGTATTTGGCAAGGATGGAAAGTTTAAGTTTGGATTTGGTGATGTTGGCAGGCGGTCAGGGCAATTTTCCAGGCCCAAGGGAATAAGTGCTGATAAACAAGGCAATATTTATATTGTTGATGCTGCATTTGGAAATATACAGCTCTTTACACCCAAAGGTAAATTGCTGATGGTCATGGGTACACGAGGTAATACTGATGCTCCTGCCAGGTATATGTTGCCCGCGGGAGTTGATGTAGATGAAAATGGTCGAGTTTATGTAGTAGATCAATTTTTTCGTAAGGTTGACATTTATCAGCCTGTTTTAGGATTGGAAGAAAAGGACTCAATTCCTGACAATTCTGTTAAATCTAAAAAGTAAATAACATTTATTTTTTGTGACTTTTGTCTATACTTAAACATTAATTAACATTAATTAACATTAATTAACATTAATTAACATTACTTAACCTTTGCTAGTTAAGGTTATTAAAGTTTTTTGAGTCTCATTAAAGAGAAAAATTAAATACTCTCATTCTCAAAGACGGGAAGTAAAATCATTAAAATTGTAACAAAATCAACAACATAAGAAATGGCACATATTCTGCAACATATTTAAAGTAGGAAAAAATACTTTTAATTGGGGAGGAAACTAATAATGATTAATTCAACTGTGATAGGTACCCGAAATGCGGGACTCCTGTTGACCTGTTTAATAATGCTGGCAACACCATTTGCAAATGCGGCTGTTGTCAATACCAAACATAACTTAAGTTCAACAGGTACTGGGCCAAATACACTGAGTTCAACAGGTTCTGTTTGTGTTTTTTGTCACACACCACATGGCGCTGATACATCTGCTGCAGTACCTTTATGGAACCGGGTATTGCCTGATCCAGCTTCATTTACTACCTATGATTCGCTGGGCACGACAAGTCTTGATGGTTCAGTAGCACCTGTTGGATCAGTCTCAATTGCCTGTCTTTCCTGTCATGATGGTACCCAGGCTATGAATGTAATGATTAATGCACCAGGTTCTGCTGGTTATAATCCCGCGGGTTCCTTGTTTGCTGGTACTTGGACAGGTGCCGCAGACACTGCAACACCTCAAGGTTCATTAAATTATGGTGGAAATAATATTGTAAACATTGGTACTGATCTGACTAACGATCATCCTATTGGTATTCAATATGGTGGTGGTGGATTGACCAGTACAGTGCCTGCCGGAACAACTGCTGATGTAGATTTTGTTGCACCTAACTACGCTATTATAGGTGGACAGACTGTTTGGTGGCTGGATACAACGGGTGGAACAACGTCAAGAGAAAAGACAGATCTGCAATTGTATACTCGTAATGATCTAGGTAGTAATGAACCATTCGTTGAATGTGCAAGTTGCCATAACCCACATACTTCGAATGCAACCTTCCTGCGTATTTCCAATTCAGGTAGTGCTGTGTGTCTGGCATGCCATGTTAAGTAAAGATAATGCACATGGTAGTTATTAGACTATCTGAAAGGTAAAAAATAAAGGGACTGTTTTTAAAATAACAGTCCCTTTGTTTAATTGATTTAAAAAATATTAAAGGCCAATGTAATGCGAAGAATATTCATTAAAAGATCAAGCTGCTTTCAACAAAGGACATTATTTTCAGCGTACTTTATATGTCTATTGAGTGTAACGGGATTGGCCAATGCAAAAATGGAATACCAAACCATGGAAGCTTCGGTTTTCGCCAAGTTGGGTAAACAGGTTATCACAGTCAATGATTATAATAATGCATTTCAGACTGCTGTTCGTACAAAGACTTATCATGGAAAAATACCACAACAAGAACTGGATACGGTCAAACGTAATGTAGGCCGCTCATTAATTGCGCGAGCATTATTATTAAGTGAGTCCAAACGACGTAATCTTAAACCAGATAGTAAGTGGGTAAGCGGTATCCTGAATAAATATCAGGAACGAAATGCTAAAAAAGCCGATTGGCAGGAAAAACGCAAGACAATTTTACCAAGGTTAAAGCAACACTTTGAAGAAGAAAGTCTGATTCGAAATTTACATACTAAAGTCACAGGGTTGAAAAAACCTACTACCAGAGAAATTAGAAAATACTACCAGCAACATCAGGGTAAATTTACACAACCCGCACGCTATCGTGTCTCTGTCATATTATTAAAGGTCGAACCATCCTTACCGTCATCTGTATGGGAAGCAGCGAATGAGGAAGCAGAACGTCTTTTGAAGCGGTTGAAAGCAGGTAAGGACTTCTCTGAATTAGCCAGGTTACATTCAGCAGATTCTTCTTCCACGAAGGGAGGTGACATGGGGTATTTACATAAGGGAATGTTGGCTCCACCGGTCCAAAAAGTCATCGACACAATGAAAATTGGAGATGTCTCCAAGCCTATTACCATATTACAGGGAGTAGGTATTTTTCGCCTGGATGATAAAGAAGATGCCAAGTTAAGTTCCTTTAAAGTAGTTCGTGATCGGGCTGCAGAATTATACTTGCGTGATAAACGTGGACAAGTATGGAAGGGACTTATTGACAAGCTTTGGGAAGCAGCATTAATTAAGGTAAATAAAGAACACTCATCGCTTCTGGCTCTGCAGCAAAAACTAGGTAAGGAGTAGAGGCATAAATAAACTATGCGGGATATAATATAGTATTAAATAATGAATAATAATGTAGTTAAATTTAAAGGTGTTAAGAAGTATGAGGCATTTACCAATACCAAACGTTGGTGTTTGCCCACTCGTATGCATAGTCATATTGTTTGGAGTGGGAGTACCGCTGAAGGTATTAGCCACTGATCATATTCCTGTTAAGGTCACGGGCGATCTGACCTATGAATATCGGCAAGAGAGTGAAGAAACTGGTCCGGATGTTATGCAACATTTAACCAGCCTGAACGTGAATGCACATAGTTATATTTGGCAGCCATGGTTTGCACAAATAACGGGTAAGTTGAATTTAAGCTGGGATGAGATCAAGAATGAGCAAGATACAACAAACGATGAAATTGTAACGGGTGCTGTTGGCCTGTACCTTTTACCCCAAAGTCGTTTTCCGCTTGATATGAATTATGACAAAACCAATAGTCGCGTGACTGGTGATCAGATATCGCGATCTTATACCAATACCCACTATGGAGTGATGCAACGATACCGAAATCCCAGGGGCACCATGACAGCAAATATTGGATATGATCATAACAGCCAGGTATCAGATAATAACCAGGATCAGGAAGACTCCAGCGATATTATTCATTTTAATGCTAGTCAGCGTCTTGAAAAACACTTCTTTCAGTTAAATACAGACAGTAATAAGATAAAGCACAAAAATACAGATGAGTTTGTCGAACAACAAGGGTCTGTTTTACGACACAGATATAAACCGGGTTCAACATTCACAGTTGAAAATATGATAAGTGTTGTTGATAACAATGATAATACAGGCGGTCTTGACAGACAGCTTCATCATGCTCAGGCATCCTCTTATTTTTTCTGGCGTCCTCAAGCTCAATCCTACATGGTGAATGGTGGTGTGCGTTATTATGGGTTAGTTAATGAGGGTGATATTGGTTCAAGTAAAACCAATAATCTTTATGCACATACTGCCCTTAGCTACAAGATCAGTTCCAAAGTTCGTATGACAGCAAATGCTACACGTTCAGAGACGGAAACAGGCACTGCTAATAATGTCGTTGCAACACAGACAATAAACCTGTCATACAGACCACAAAGTATCCAGCTCGGTGAATATATGTATAACTGGGATACAGCGGGTGGGGTGCGAAACAGGTCAGGCGGTGAAGATGAGGGACAGCAATATACACTTCAGTTGGGCCATACTATACAGAGGAATCTTACTACTGGCTCACATTCAAATATGAATTACAACTTTAGCCAGCGAATCTCGGAAGAACTGGATAGTGTACTGGAATCACGAACACGTTTGACCCATACTGGTTCTGTAAGCTGGCAACATTCACGGTTGGGAAAAAATACCTATATAAAATTTTTAGCAACTGACTCACGCTCGCGCTACGGGCAGAAAGAAGAAATATATCAATTTGCTAATTTACAATTTTCAGGTCATATAAATTTTAAAAATAGCTCCAGTTTGAATGGTACACTTAGTATTCAGGGAGTACATCGTACGAATGGCAATACGAGTAATAAAGAACTTGATACACATTCCAGTGCTAACCTGGTATATCGCCATTATCGGGCTTTTGATGTTCCACGTTTACGCTTCACTTCTGATCTTAAATTGAATGCAGAGAGTGTATTACCTGTTGCTTTTGATGAAGATAAAACCCAAAGAAATGTTTGGGAAAATCGCCTTGACTATTCAATTGGCCGTCTTGATTTACGGTTAAGTTATCGCAAGTCAACCATTAAAAGAAATCGACATGATCTTTTAATGTTCAGGCTTAAAAGGTGGTTTGATTGATAGGCTATTGTACTGATATTTTAGTGTGAGGAAGATACAAATGATGCTGTTTGAAAATAGACAAAATAAAAGACTGCTAAATATCATGACGATTAAAATTGTCATGTTGATTGCACTTATGATGTGTACAGTCCATGAATTAAAAGCAGAATACGGTGATATTATCATTAATAATTATTCTGATGAAGCGGGTATGAATCCAGTGGTCTTTCCTCACTGGTTTCACCGCATAAGATTTCGTTGTAAGGTTTGCCACGCTGATATTGGTTTTAAATTTAAGGCCGGGGGCAACGATATAGATATGCTCAAGATCATCGACGGGCAATATTGTGGTGCCTGTCATAACGGAGAGGTCGCCTGGCCTGTAGAAAATTGTAATCTATGTCATACAGGAAAACCTGGTACACCGACCCAGGTACATGGAAGCACGCTGAATATGTTGATTAAACCAAAACATAAAAAGTCAACTAAAACAAAATCTGTAAAACCAGTTAAAGCAAAAAAGTAGAGGAGTAAACACTATGCAAAGTATAAATAAAACACTCTCTTTTCTGCTTACATTTATGTTTGTGTATTTGGCAGTTTTTGTTGTATCAGAAAAGAATAATGTCCAGGCAGCTGACCCTAACAGTTTTAATCGATTGTTAAAAACAGATAAAGTTCGTAATCCTGCTCCACCAAAAGATGGTATTCATGATGTACAAAGTGATGGTACGTATACACTGCAACCACCACTTGAAGCATTTAAAAAATTATCAAAGTCCAAGGCCGGTAATTATGTCGATTGGGTTAAGTCCTTAAAGACGAAAAAAATTCAACCGCGTTATGATAAAAATGATCCCAAGATAAAACCGATAATTATGGATCTGGATATTGTCCGTGAAGTAAAGGGCTCCATGCCTAACGTGGTATATCCACATGCACAACATACAGAATGGCTTGATTGTTCAAATTGTCATCCTGCTATTTTTATACCACAAAAAGGTGCAAATCAGATTAGTATGGCATCAATATTACTTGGTCAGCAGTGTGGGGTGTGTCACGGTAAAGTTGCATTTCCTGTAACCGCCACTACTTGTCGGGTATGTCACTCAGTGAAAAAAAAGAAAAAAGGGACAAAAAAAGTTAGCAAAAAATAAAGTATATCGACAGTTAAGAAGTAAGTGTTTTAATGTTCGAGGTAGTTCATGGTTATAAGGCAAAGATGTTTAGGCTATGTAATGGCAATTTCAGTAAGCAGTTGTCTGGTATTTTCGGTTCAATTAAACGCTGAAGAGGTTAGTAAGAATATAGTAAAGGTTGCATTAACTGGGGATGAAGCTGAAAGTAAAAAAAGAAAAAACCTTACAAATAAACTGGATTTTTTCAATAAACTTGTATATCACTCACCTAAAATCAAAGCTATAGATGAAGGTGAAAATATAATAGCTAAAGATCTTCTGGAAAAGATACGCAGTTATTATATAAAAGCAGATAATCAATTTAAACAGGGTAATCTTGATGAGACTGAAAAGCTGATTAACCAGGGTTTTTCCGAGATACCTAAAGTTTTTAAAATGGTGAAAGATAAAAAGAAGATAAGACTTGAAACAAAGCAGCTTTACCATGAAATATCCAAAAGAGTTGACAGCTTCTACCTGGCGTTTGCCGATGTGGTATCAGAAAAAGGCGTGGAAGTAGAAAAAATCCTGGATTTATCTGCAATAGAAGTACTGGTCAATCAGGCAAAAACACATGCATCAGAAAATCGTTATAACGATGCATATAAAATTATGAAAGGTGTTTCTAATCAGCTGGAAGAGGCCTTAAGTAAGGCGCGTGATAAGGAAACTCTTATTTATAAACTGGAGTTTCTTACTCCTGAAGATGAGTATCTTTATGAACTTAAACGAAATAAAAGTTATTCGCAGGTTGCAAATAATTTAATAGAGCATTACCCGCCTGAACGGGCCAGGAGATTGCCATTGGTAAGACGGTTATTTCAGAAAAACGATGAATCTATTGCTCAGGCTCTTGAATTATTTAAGTCCGGAGAAACAGAACAGGCGATAGCTAAAATAGAACAAGGCACCAAATACCTGGTCCAGGCGCTACGCATTAGTGGGCTGGCTTTATGAGTACTACTCATTGATATTGTATTTGGTCCATGGAAGAGAAATAAAACTGGAAAAGTATTGTGGTGGAAAAATTGAAAATTGATAGATTAATAAAAATAATGTTATTGTTTATTTTGACGGGCAGTCAGCTTGCTGTGGCACAAATTGAGCTGCAGAATGGTAATGGTGTTAATAACAATAAGGCAAACACTAATCGTCTTGGCTTTATTAAGAACTTGCTGAAAAATTCATCTGCTGCACGCAAGGTAAAACAAAGTAATAATCCGGTTGTAAGTGATTTATACAATGATGCATGGCTTATGTATAAACGCGCACTTTCTGCAAGAGACTATCATGATCCGGAAGTAATGAATGAAGCACTTTTTCATTCTACCGAACTTATGTTCAGAGCTGTTCGCCTTAGCGAGCATAAACAGCTGGTAGATGTTAAAAAACAGGAAGAGTTTAACCGGCGTATCGAAAGTATTGATGCCTTGTTGAATGCACATAAACGGATTAGCGATGAAAAAAAATTAAATGGCAAGCACGATGAATTGGAAGAGGTTGTACGGAATAAAGTCGGTATAGCAAATGATCTGGTGTCTAAGGGTAAAATAACTGCAGCCTATAAAATAGCTGATGAGGCCTATGTACAAATCAAGATTGCAATCAGTAAATTAAGGAATGGAGAAACGCTGATTCGTTCGTTACACTTTGCTACTGCAAAAGATGAATACCTCTACGAGATGGATAGAAATGATACACATAAGATGTTAGTCAGGCTTCTTCTTGAAGAAAAACTTAAAAACATATCTTTGAAAAAAAGGACACAAGCTTATCTTGATAAGGCAAAAATATTACGGCAAGAGGCAGAAGAACATGCAGCCAATAAAGATTATAAGGCTGCAATTAAAAGCTGTGAAAAATCAACTCAGCAGTATGTTCGTGCCATACGTGCTTCAGGTTTATATATACCAGGATAAGGGGTATATGAGTTAATGTTTAGGTATTATTTTTTTTCGGGAATATTGCATATTGTTATTGTAATGCTTATTGCAGGAACAGCAGTTGCTGCTGATCCGAAATTGAGACCGAAATGGAAGAGTATAAGTAATGATGGTATACATGACGCAGAAAGTCCGGCGATTGGTATCTTGCAGGAACCAGCTGAGGCATTGTCAGAACTACCTTCAAATACCAGTGGCAACCAGGTCGACTGGGTCAAGGCACTTGAACAGAATGTTATTAAACCACGAACCAACATTAAGCCTGAAACAAAAGTAAGAATTCGCGAGACCAAAGTGCTGATGAAGAAAACCGGGGAAATGCCTATTGTCTTATTTCCGCACAGACAGCACACGCTTTGGCTTGATTGTAAAAATTGCCATGAAAAATTATTCAAATCAAAGGCGGGTGCGAATAAAATCAATATGTTTAAAATATTGAATGGAGAATATTGTGGGCGTTGCCATGGTGCAGTGGCCTTTCCTTTAACGGAGTGTGGTCGCTGCCATAGTGTGCCGCGAAGTAAGGTAAATTGAGATTTAGGTATCGCATCATGCTGATGCTGGTTACCCTGTTGATGGGGTATCAACCCATCATGGCAGAATACGGTGATGTGGTTTTGAACAAACATGCAGAAGCGGAGGATATGCCTCCAGTGATTTTCCCTCACTGGTTTCATCGTATTCGTTTTCGCTGCAAAGTTTGTCATTTTGAGCTGGGGTTTGAAATGCGAGCAGGGGCCAATTATGTCAATATGCAGGAGATCCTCGATGGAAAATTCTGTGGTATGTGTCATAACGAAGAAACTGCCTGGGGAATAGAGAATTGTGATCTTTGCCACTCGGGTAAGCGGGGGGTGAAAAGCGGAATTTATGGTGGACATTCAACAGCAGGTCCGGGGAAATGGTAAATCAAACAGTTTTCAAACCAGTTCATTTTATTTATCTGTTATTTCTGCTGATACTGACATCATGTACATCTACGGGCCCCAGAACATTACACTTACAATCCGAAACCGAGCACTATCGGCTTTGGCCTGCAACCCCTGAACAACCCCGTTATCGTTACCTTGGTCAGTTAACTGGCGAAAAAAACTTTATTGAAAAAAATTCTCAGGGCGGGAATGTGGCCAGCTTTTTTAAATGGCTAGTTGGTCTTGATGGGCAAAGCCAACATCTGGATGAGTTGAAACGGCCACAAGGGGGTATGGTAGATGAGAAGGGCCGCATCTATGTTACCGATATTAGCCGTGGTGCTGTGTTTGTTTTTGATGAAGTGGCAGGCCAATTGTTACTTTGGCAATGGGCTGAACCTGATGTTGCTTTTAAGGCGCCTATCGGTATAGCCAAAACAAATCAGGGAGAGATTCTGGTTGCCGATGCGGAATTAGCACAAGTGTACCGTCTTGATGCAAGTGGTAAACCCATAGGTGCTTTTGGAAAGGGTTTGCTTAAACGGCCAACCGGGCTTGCTTACGATAGTGTTTCACAACAAATATTTGTTGCAGATGGTCAGGCACATAACATTAAGGTGTTTAATCATGAAGGAAAGTTGCTCAAAACTATTGGCAGGCGTGGACGGGGAAAAGGTGAATTTAATGGACCCACTTACCTTAATTTTAGCCGAGGCCGTCTTTATGTATCTGATACTTTAAATGCACGTATCCAGGTATTTGATAAAACCGGGAAGTATCAATTGAGTATAGGTAAACGAGGTTTGTATGTCGGTAACCTGACACGACCTAAAGGCGTTACTGTTGATCAACAGGGTAATGTATATGTGATTGAATCCTATCATGATCATTTACTGGTGTATGATAAGTCTGGCAGATATCTTTTGCCTATAGGTGGTACTGGAAAGGGGGTTGGTCAGTTCTTTTTACCCGCGGGTATCTGGACAGATAAAAATAACCGTATTTTCATAGCTGATATGTTTAATGGGCGTGTTGTTGTGCTGCAATACCTTGAAGCACCATTATAATGTGTTACCGGAATTATAATTTATTGTATATTTATATTCTGCTTCTTATGGCGAGTTTTTCAGTTTATGCAGCCAAGATATCAGATGTAAGAAATACCAAACACAACCTTTCAATAACAGGCCCGGGTTCGGTACGCGCCGACAGTGAAAGCCAGGTTTGTGTTTTTTGTCATACCCCCCATAATGCAGAAAATATTCCAGCTGCACCACTATGGAACCGCAGCTTATCCGGCGATACCTATACTACCTATTCCTCAACCTCGATGGATGCCACCGGTTTAAACCAACCCGCGGGCAGTTCAAAGCTTTGTTTATCATGTCATGATGGCACCCTGGCATTGGGCACGGTGAATGTTCTTAATGGTCAGGAAAATGTCACTATTGCGTTACAAGGTACGGGGGCGGGCGGTACGATGCCGCCAGGTGATGGTGAACTAACCGGATTTACGCGTAAACTTGGCACAGACTTAAGCAATGATCATCCTATATCGTTTACCTATGATAGTGCGCTTGCCAGTAGTGATGGTGAATTACGTGATCCCCAGTTTGAGGCGCATATTCAGAACCGTGCACCCGGTATTAAACCTGCTGTACCACTGGAATCCGATCAAGTTCAGTGTGTAAGTTGCCACGATCCACATATTCGTGATGAAGACATGACACGTAATATAAAATTCCTGCGACTTAACCGAACTCAAAAGGTAAGCCCGGTCGGAGGGAATTTTAATGAATCGGACGACATCGTTTGTCTGGCCTGTCACGATAAACTGGGACAGGCATGGGCAGGATCAGCCCATGCTGATCAAGCCATTGCGGATGAAGTTTATACTGATATTGCAGCGGCACAGCGTGACTTTAGTACAGGAATACAAGTCTGGCAGGCATCCTGCCTGAACTGCCATGATACACACACAACCCAGGGATCGCGTCGTTTATTACGCGAAGGTACGGATGACACGGGCAGCCCGAAATCAGGCGGTGCATCCGCTTTAGAAGAAACCTGTTACCAATGTCACTCTTTGGATGGTGGAACATTGACAGGACAAAGTGGTGCAGGCTTCGAAGTACCGAATATCAAAACGGACTTTCAGTCATTGCGTCATATGCCGATCAATAATAACGATCAAGTTGCAGGCAGTGAACAACATGACATCAGTGATGCTGATTTTACTGAAAGCCAGAACCGGTTAGGTCTGGGTAACCTGAATAATCGGCATGTCGAATGTACTGATTGTCACAACCCACACAGAGTGACCAAGGCAGCAAAATTTAATGAACCCGGTTCTGCATTTACAGTAGGAACACACGATCATGTTGCCGGGCATACCAATATTGCTTCTGGAGTATTACGAGGTAGTTCGGGTGTGGAACCCATTTATGGTAGTACTAGTTTTATGACTAACCCAAGTAGTTATGTGCTGAAGCGAGGTGACGGCGGTTTGGGTGCAGGCACCGCGGTGAGTAATAATTATGTTACCCGCGAGTACCAGGTATGTATTAAGTGCCATTCTAATTACACATATAACACAGCGCCTTTTCTTGGTGATTCGGGTGGTGGAACCCCGTTGGGCACGAACCAGGTATCGCAATTTACAAATCAGGCGATGGAGTTTCAGGCACCGCTTAGCCATAAAGGTGAGTTAACAGCACCCGGCTGGGCAACGAATAATCACCGCTCATGGCATCCGGTGATTGATGATACCGGTCGCACAACGGCCCAAAGAGGTAATCTTGATCCCAATATCTTTATAAGCCCCTGGAACGGGGCTGGCGATGTAGGCACACAGACTATGTATTGTTCTGATTGTCACGGTTCGGCAACGGCGCCGGGTACGGTTGAACCCTCTGGTGGTGCGGATGGTAATCCCTGGGGGCCACATGGTTCGAGTAAAGATTTTATCCTTAAAGGTGACTGGGATGTGAATACGGGCACCGGGCAGTCGGATGATCTTTGTTTTAAGTGTCACAATTATAATGACTATGCCAATCCGAGTAACTCAGGCCCCTTGCAAAGTGGTTTCCGCACCAGTGGAGGCGGCGGAGGTGGAGGTGGTGGAGGCGGCGGCGGCGGCGGAGGTGGTGGTTTTGTGCCTTTTCAAGCTACTAATTTACATATCGGACATGCCAGTCGTCTTGGTCGAATGAAGTGTACCTGGTGTCATACCAGTGTTCCGCATGGCTGGAAGAACAAGGCGTTTCTGGTGAACCGTAATGATGTGGGTGCAGAAGCGGGTTTAGCTGAAGGCACCAATGTTAGCTCACCCTATACAAATGGGCCTTATTATCAGAATGCGATGTTGGGCATATCCTCATGGGCAAGCAGTGGCAACTGGTCTGCGAGCAACTGTGGTGGACGAATGTGGATGATGATGAATTGCAGGAATCCACCATGATATTGCTGTATTTATTTATGAATTGCAGATTGATAATTATTGCTTTGTTACAGTTTGCTGGTAAGTTTTTTGTATCCGCGGGTATTTGGAAAGATAAAAAAAACCTGCGTATTTATATTGATGATTTGTTTGATGGGCGTGTAGTGCTATTGCAATATCTGGAGGGGCCATCATGATGTACCGATTATTTATTATTTATTCATTGTTACTTTTTGCATGCTTGCCGGTAAAGGCGGCCAAGATATCAGATGTAGCAAATACCAAACACAACCTTTCAATAACAGGCCCGGGTTCGGTACGCGCCGACAGTGAAAGCCAGGTTTGTGTTTTTTGTCATACCCCCCATAATGCAGAAAATATTCCAGCTGCACCACTATGGAACCGCAGCTTATCCGGCGATACCTATACTACCTATTCCTCAACCTCGATGGATGCCACCGGTTTAAACCAACCCGCGGGCAGTTCAAAGCTTTGTTTATCATGTCATGATGGCACCCTGGCATTGGGCACGGTGAATGTTCTTAATGGTCAGGAAAATGTCACTATTGCGTTACAAGGTACGGGGGCGGGCGGTACGATGCCGCCAGGTGATGGTGAACTAACCGGATTTACGCGTAAACTTGGCACAGACTTAAGCAATGATCATCCTATATCGTTTACCTATGATAGTGCGCTTGCCAGTAGTGATGGTGAATTACGTGATCCCCAGTTTGAGGCGCATATTCAGAACCGTGCACCCGGTATTAAACCTGCTGTACCACTGGAATCCGATCAAGTTCAGTGTGTAAGTTGCCACGATCCACATATTCGTGATGAAGACATGACACGTAATATAAAATTCCTGCGACTTAACCGAACTCAAAAGGTAAGCCCGGTCGGAGGGAATTTTAATGAATCGGACGACATCGTTTGTCTGGCCTGTCACGATAAACTGGGACAGGCATGGGCAGGATCAGCCCATGCTGATCAAGCCATTGCGGATGAAGTTTATACTGATATTGCAGCGGCACAGCGTGACTTTAGTACAGGAATACAAGTCTGGCAGGCATCCTGCCTGAACTGCCATGATACACACACAACCCAGGGATCGCGTCGTTTATTACGCGAAGGTACGGATGACACGGGCAGCCCGAAATCAGGCGGTGCATCCGCTTTAGAAGAAACCTGTTACCAATGTCACTCTTTGGATGGTGGAACATTGACAGGACAAAGTGGTGCAGGCTTCGAAGTACCGAATATCAAAACGGACTTTCAGTCATTGCGTCATATGCCGATCAATAATAACGATCAAGTTGCAGGCAGTGAACAACATGACATCAGTGATGCTGATTTTACTGAAAGCCAGAACCGGTTAGGTCTGGGTAACCTGAATAATCGGCATGTCGAATGTACTGATTGTCACAACCCACACAGAGTGACCAAGGCAGCAAAATTTAATGAACCCGGTTCTGCATTTACAGTAGGAACACACGATCATGTTGCCGGGCATACCAATATTGCTTCTGGAGTATTACGAGGTAGTTCGGGTGTGGAACCCATTTATGGTAGTACTAGTTTTATGACTAACCCAAGTAGTTATGTGCTGAAGCGAGGTGACGGCGGTTTGGGTGCAGGCACCGCGGTGAGTAATAATTATGTTACCCGCGAGTACCAGGTATGTATTAAGTGCCATTCTAATTACACATATAACACAGCGCCTTTTCTTGGTGATTCGGGTGGTGGAACCCCGTTGGGCACGAACCAGGTATCGCAATTTACAAATCAGGCGATGGAGTTTCAGGCACCGCTTAGCCATAAAGGTGAGTTAACAGCACCCGGCTGGGCAACGAATAATCACCGCTCATGGCATCCGGTGATTGATGATACCGGTCGCACAACGGCCCAAAGAGGTAATCTTGATCCCAATATCTTTATAAGCCCCTGGAACGGGGCTGGCGATGTAGGCACACAGACTATGTATTGTTCTGATTGTCACGGTTCGGCAACGGCGCCGGGTACGGTTGAACCCTCTGGTGGTGCGGATGGTAATCCCTGGGGGCCACATGGTTCGAGTAAAGATTTTATCCTTAAAGGTGACTGGGATGTGAATACGGGCACCGGGCAGTCGGATGATCTTTGTTTTAAGTGTCACAATTATAATGACTATGCCAATCCGAGTAACTCAGGCCCCTTGCAAAGTGGTTTCCGCACCAGTGGAGGCGGCGGAGGTGGAGGTGGTGGAGGCGGCGGCGGCGGCGGAGGTGGTGGTTTTGTGCCTTTTCAAGCTACTAATTTACATATCGGACATGCCAGTCGTCTTGGTCGAATGAAGTGTACCTGGTGTCATACCAGTGTTCCGCATGGCTGGAAGAACAAGGCGTTTCTGGTGAACCGTAATGATGTGGGTGCAGAAGCGGGTTTAGCTGAAGGCACCAATGTTAGCTCACCCTATACAAATGGGCCTTATTATCAGAATGCGATGTTGGGCATATCCTCATGGGCAACCAGTGGCAACTGGACTGCGAGCAACTGTGGTGGACGGTTCTGGATGAGAACAAGTTGTGGAAATCCACCATGATTTTTTTAAAATTATTAGCGTCAGGAAAATTGACAGTCGTTGGCATGTTACTACTCGGTATATTGTTATATGCCTTGCATGATCAAAAAGATTTGATATGGATGCTCAGTTTACCCTTTGCATTGCTGGCACTGAATTTATTAGCTGCAATCATTATGAAACCCGGGTTAAGAAAAAGTCGCGGTATGTTAGTTTTTCATCTGGCGTTGTTGTTGTTACTCTTACTGGCCGCATTCGGACGGTTAAGTCGCTTTGAAGCAAACGTGGAGATAGTGGAGGGAGGTGTATTCAATATCAACAACCTGAGTGATGTTATCCGCGGCCCTTTACATTTTGGTCAACTGGAGCAGTTATCATTTATGCAAGGTAAGTACTCTGTTGAGTATGAAGATGATTTGCAACGTGGTTTAACACAAAGTGAAGTCATATTACCTGATGAACAAGGCAGACCGATACGACAATTTGTCGGTGATGATAAACCGCTACGCTTACATGGTTACCAGTTTTATACGACATCAAATAAAGGCTTTGCCGTTATCCTTACCTGGATACCTGAAACAGGCAGGGCATTAAGGGGTGCTTTGCATTTACCTTCCTTTCCTTATCTTGACTGGAACCAGACTACAACGTGGAAAATTCCTGGTACAAATAAAACTGTCAATATTGAGTTGCAAGTACCGCAAACACTGCGTGAACAACTTAAGCGTAAATTATCCTGGAAGTTGCAGAGTCATGCGGCAAATAATGCCAGCTTAGAAATACGTAGTGGCGATAGTCCGATAAAACTAAATCGTGGTGAACAAATATCGTTGGCGAATGGTGTACTACGCTTTGATGACGTGCGTGGTTGGATGGGATATAAAGTTTATTACGATCCCACTTTATCGTGGTTGTTTATTATTGCAGTCTGTGGGATATCAGGGTTAATTTGGCACTACCGTATTTTATTATTTGGCTTACCACTGCAAATTGCAGAAAGAAAATCCATCACATCATGAATTGGGACATTATAAACAAAATAGAAATTAATTATGAATGTTAATGAACAGTTCTGGGTGTGGTTTGCCTGTTGTTTTGTTGCAGGTGCATTGATTGTAATGCCCTATGGTAAAATGGGAAATCGCACATCATCAAAACTAATTGTTTTTTCCGTTTTTATTTTTGCAATTGCCATTATTATCCGTTGGATTAGACTGGGACATGGACCCTTTATTACATTATTTGAAATTTTATTGAGTAATGTATTTAGTCTGGGGTTGATTACCAGTTTTGTCTACTGGCGTCGTCCAGAGTTACGCATCACGATGCCGGTATTGATACCGATTCTTTTATTAATGAGTCTGTGGCTCATATCAATTCCAGCTACTGACTCACATTTACCTGCAACTTACAATACTCCCTGGTTATGGGTTCATTTAGTTACCGGTAAAATTTTTCTTGCAATGATATTTATTGCCTTAGGTATGGCTGGTGTCATTCTGCTTAAATCATGGCGGGTTACTAATGGTTTTTTTTCCAGCCTGTCAACCAGTGAACTACATGCAAGGATATGGCTTTGGTTAATTCTGGCTATTATCTTTCACAGTCTGATGTTAATAAGTGGTGCTGTCTGGGCGCAAGATGCATGGGGACGATATTGGGATTGGGATCCACTGGAGACGTCGGCTTTTTTAACCTGGTTGTCTTTGGCGCTTGTATTACACTCACGTATAAGTTGGCATTTGACGCCTGTTATCACTTCAATGCTCGTTATTATCGTTTTTTCACTGGCCTTTCTGACTTTCTTTGGAATTCCGTTCATTAGTCAGGCACCGCATCAGGGCGCTATTTGATTCTTTTTTCAGTTAATTCATAACTAATATTAAATTACATATTTTTATTCTGTTAACGATTTAGTTGATTTATATCAACATTTTAATTGTAAACTTGGGGGAAAATTCTCATGTTTGAGAGTAATGTTAATTATAATATTCCTAATGATGGGAATATACTCTAGCGACTCTACCTAACTCATTGAAATGATAAGAATTATCTGAATTAGGAATTGGTCTTTGAATTGCAACCAAAATTTAACTGACAAAAAATCGGACATGTGCAAATCAACGAGAATAACAAATATATTAATAGGCAGTTTAAAGTGCCGGGACTGGTCGGTATCAGCTTGCTATCGTATGTTGCGAGTGAGGCAGCATGATATCTGGTGTATGTTGAAATTGTAATCTATGAATTTATTATTTAATATTTTGGATATACCATTTTGAATAAAGTAAAAAAAATAAACTTTAATATAGGGAAAGTAACACCTTTTATAAAGTTGCGAACAAAGGGATATGTTGCTTATGGTGCATTAACTGTCTTTGCGTTCTTGTTGTCGATTTTTATTTTATACCAAAAATCGGTTTTACTTGAACAGGTTGATTTACTCCAGAATGCATATGAAACAGAGAATCGTTTGAATGAACTGGAAAATAACATTATGGCCCGCTATCCTAATGATGTTGTGATTACAACATTGTCTGATAAGGATGTAAAATTGCTTGGGCAATCGCTAAAAAATATTTATCAGGAAAGTATTTTAAAAACCCCGTTTGCGAATTCAGATATTACTCGTCTTGGTAAAGAAATGGAAAAGCTGGGTACAGGTTTATTAAACAGGGATCCTCAAACCCTGTCTTACAGTATTAATCATTTAAAAACACTGATTGCATACAACTTGAACTCAAGAAAACATTTTCGTGAAAAGTTGGTACAGGATTTTCGTGAACGCAGTGATTTTGTTGCTATGACTTCACTTGCTTTTGGTTTGCTAGGCTTAACCTTGTTTGGCTCTATAAGTGGTATATTTTTTACCCGTTTAACGAGTGACATACTTAACCTGAAGAAAAGAGCTGAAGAAATAGTTTCTGGTGTGCGAAGTTATGAACCATTGCCTATGAAGAGAAATGATGAAGTGGGCCATCTGGGTGACGCAGTGAACCATATGGCTGTTGAACTTGAACAATATGAAAAAAATCTGGAAATTGAACGTCATAAGTATTTTCATCAGGAAAAAATGGCGGCGATTGGAGCACTCTCAGCAGGTATAGCTCATGAAGTAGGAAATCCGATTGCTGCCATATCAGCACTGGTCAGGGAAGTTAAAGAAGAAAAATTAAAACAGGACAAGTTAAATGGTGCTTTAGCCTCTACAGAAAAACAAGGTGTTTGCAAGCTGGACGTAATTCTGGAACATACTGAGCGATTAAGTGGTATAACCAGAGAAATTCAGGAGTTTGCCCGACCTCAATCAACACAGCGTGTTTTACTTGATATTAACAGTCTCATTAAAAACACCTGCAAATTCATGCAATATGATAAGCGTTGGAAAAAAATCAATATGACTTTAGAGCTGGATAATACTATTCCGGCAATTGAGGCGGTTGCTGATCAGATTACCCAGGTTATTATGAATGTACTGGTGAATTCAGCTGATGCACTTGAAGATTCTAGTAGTTCAATACCTTATATAGATATTAGTTCATCTATGCAAGATCAATTTGTTGTCATTAGCATACAGGATAATGGACATGGTATGAGCGGGGAAACTTTGAAAAAGGCAAGAGAAACATTTTTTACAACCAAGGCATCAGGTAAAGGTACTGGATTGGGCCTCTCACTTTGTCAGTCGATAATAAGCGCACATCATGGACGTTTAAAAATTGATTCAGAATATATGAAAGGAACAATTGTAAATATATATTTACCTGTTCCAGTTCCAGAAGCAATAGTACTGGAGGCAAATAGTCATGCCTAAATCCCAAATCATAGTTGTCGATGATGAACTGGCAATACGTCAGGTATTGGCATCGAGCCTTCGTCAACAGGGTCATGAGGTGGAAGACTTTGGCAATGGAGAAGACGCACTAGAGCGACTTATCAAAGGCGATATTGATATCGCGATTTGTGACATACATATGCCGGGTATGAGTGGAATAGATTTGATGCGTAAAGCAACAACGTTAGGTATTGATACCACGTTTTTGTTAATGACCGCATTTGCATCAATTGATTCGGCCATTGAAGTAATGAAGTTGGGTGCTTTTGATTACATGATGAAACCGGTGCATACAGAAGAGGTACTACACCAGATTAGACAGATTATTGATATACGTGGTCTGCGAACAGAAAACCGTTTATTACGTAGTATTGTTTTGGGTGAGAAAGAAAGAAGATGTCGCTTGGAATCTGACTCGCAGCAGGAACTTCAACGCATGGTTGATAGGGTAGCACAAACCGACAGTACTGTTTTAATTACCGGAGAAAGTGGTACGGGTAAGGGAGTTATTGCCCGGAATATTCATAAACAGAGTGTTAGATGTAACGAGTCATTTATACCCGTAAATTGTGGTTCCATTCCGGAAAATTTAATGGAGAGTGAATTATTTGGACACACCAAGGGTGCATTTACTGGTGCAGATAGATCAAAGAAAGGGCTGTTTGTTGAGGCAGACAAAGGCACGATTTTTCTGGACGAAATTGGTGAACTGCCATTACAAATGCAGGTGAAATTACTACATGTCCTGGAAGATAAAAAAGTCAGACCGCTTGGCAGTGAAAAGGCCAAACAGGTAGATGTTCGTATTATTGCTGCCACAAATCGTGATTTGAAGTCAATGGCAGAGAAAGGTTATTTTAGAGAGGATCTGTATTTTCGTCTGAATGTTTTTCATATGCACATTCCGGCACTGCGTGAACGAAAAGACGATATCATTACTCTGGTGCATTTTTTTCTGACCAGAGATGCTTCTCGTCTGGCCAAGCGTCATGATATTACTCTTGATGTAGATGCTGAAAACCAAATGCTTGCCTATAGTTGGCCAGGAAATATCAGGGAAGTGGAAAATGTGATTACGCGTGCTTTGATACTTGCTGATAGTGACACGATTACAACAAAAGACCTCCCATCACATATTGTTGGTGAACAATTTAATGATCGAGTAAATCCAGACCTTCAGAGCAACATGACGCTACGAGAACAACTTCGTGCAATAGAGCACAGTTTGATCATTAAGGCTATCGATAGGGCAAATGGTGACAGACAGACAGCAGCCAGAGAACTGGGGATTGGCCAGTCTACACTGTATCGAAAGCTGGAGGAATTTGAACTATCAAGAAAGGGTCGGTACGCATGAATAAATTAATAAAATTATTAGTATTTTTTGTACTTTGGAATTTTTTATCGACTACAGCTTACGCAGCTAATACAGGAAGTGGTAAAGAATTATTTGAACGACACTGTGTACAGTGTCATCAGCCTGGCCAGGAGATGATGATGCCCATGACCTATTCGCTGCGTGACTCATTAATGCAACCGGATAGTGTCTTGCGTGAAAAAATTCTCTCAGGAACCAATGCAATGCCAGGATATTATGGCTTGTTAAACAATAAAGAAATATCAGACATACTACTTTACATGAGGATGATATGGTGAAAGTTAATAGAGTTGCTATGCGGGTATTGTTTTTAACTACCCTGCTTTTTGGAGTTGCATCATGTGATAAAAGTGATCAACAGGCACAAGAGAAAAATGCAATTGACAAAAGTGATCAACAGGTACAAGGGGGAAAAGCAATACCCTGGCATGTAGCTGAAAAATTTGAAGTTGGTGACAACGTCTTTGTACGTTCGTTAGCACTAGAGTCTGCAAAAAATAGTCTTTGGGTAGGTACTTCGGTTGGTGTGTTGAATATTAATCTCAGCTCAAAGAATGTACAGCAGACTTTTACACGTAAAGATGGGCTGGCCAATGAATATGTATTTGCTATTGGCATTGATCATGAAGGTTACAAATGGTTTGGTACCAATGGTGGTGGCGCATCTCGCTATAAAGATGGTGAATGGAAAACTTATTTTCCCATGCATGGTCTGGCGGACTATTGGATTTATGCGTTTGACTCACAAAAAGACGGCACTCTGTGGATTGGTACCTGGGCTGGAGCCAATCGCTTTAATTTAAAAACCAAAAAATTTGACACCTATGTTGATGAGCTAATCAACATATGGGTATATGGCCTTGGGGTTGATTCAGATGATCGTGTCTGGTTTGGTACTGAAGGTGGTGTTTCCATGTTTGATGGCAAGAAGTGGTCATCATGGACACACAAGGATGGTCTGGGTGCTGAGAATATCTCTGGATTAGAACCTAGCACGAATACCGGCTTAGGTACGCGAAAGCGTCATGACCTGAATATCAATCGTGCTGGTAAGGAAACCTATAACCCTAACTATGTTTTTTCTATTCACATCGATCATGAAGATACGGTTTGGGCTGGTACCTGGGGTGGTGGAGCTGCATATTTTAATGGCAAACAATGGAAAAATTACACCGCAGTCGATGGCCTGGCAGGTAATATTGTTTATAGCATCGTTCAGGACAAAACAGGTGCATACTGGTTTGGTACTAACCATGGTCTTAGCCGTTTTGATGGCAAACACTGGCAAACGATTTCGCAGCAACATGGACTGCTGGGCAATAATGTATATACGTTGATTGTAGCAGACAATGGCGATATCTGGGCAGGTACCCGAGGTGGTGTGACCCATCTTTCAAACAAACATCCTGTTGCAAACAAACATCCCGTAATAAATAAACATCCAGGTGTGAAATAATGAGTACAAACTATAAAATAGCTGCTATTGGAATCGTGTTGTTAATCGCGATAATTATTGGCGTTAATACACTGTCAAATAAACAAGATGTCAGTGTTGCTCAGGTAGTGTCTTCAGCTGAAGTAAAAGCAGGGCCGGCTAAAAATGAATCCAAGCCTCTCAACTTTACTCATTTCCGGGTGGGTAACCGTAATGTCAAAGATATTCTTGTCGATGACAAGTATATTTGGATTGGCACTTCAGGTGGTGTAATTCGTTACACTCCCGACACGGATGAAAATAAAGTTTATGATATAAAAAGTGGCTTGTTATCTAATGGTATTTTTCATCTTAGTAAATTAGGAAACAAGTTGGTAGTTGGAACATATGGTGGTGGTTTGTCATTATTGGATCCTGAAACTGAGGAATGGGAAACCTTTAACATCCCGGATGGTCTGGGAGATGCCTTTATCTATGATTTCCTGCAACTTAAAAATGGTGATATCTGGATTGCAACATGGTCAGGAGCTAATCGTATTCGTGGTGGTGATCTTCATGATCGGAGCAAGTGGGATTTATTTACTGTAAAAAATACTAATGGCGGATTACCTAATGATTGGGTATATGGCCTTGCTGAAGGTAAGAATGGTGAGATCTGGATGGCAACCGAGGGTGGCTTAGCGCGATTTAAAAATAATGTATGGGATAACTGGAACCATAAAGATGGTCTGGGTGCTGATTATGCACTAGTAAAAAAAGACATTACCTTTAAAAATGATCCTTCCAAAGTATCTTCACATCATGCCCGTCAAAAGAAAGAAATGGGACTGGATGATGTGGATATTTCCTATAATCCAAATTATATAATTTCGATTCTGGTCGATAAAGATGGAATAGTTTGGTGCGGTACCTGGGGTGGTGGACTGGCACGATTTGATGGTCAAAACTGGAGTAATCTCACCACAAAAGATGGTTTGCCAGCTAATCATGTCTTTATGCTGCATCAGGATGCAAAACAACGTATGTGGATTGGTACCAGTCATGGACTTGTTAATTATAATAACAAGGACTTCAAGATATATACTACTATGGATGGTTTGTTTTCAAATACGGTGTTTACAATGGCAAGTACCACAGGAGAAGATTATTGGGTTGGTGGGTTTGGAGGTGTTACTCGTATCAAAGGATTGTAATGGTTATATTGTATGATGTTGTTGTTAATATATATCTGTAAGGATTTATAAATGATCCGGAAGTAGTTGATGACACTAAACAAATAAAATAACAGTGAAAAATATTTATGACAATTCAAGAAACAAAAGATTATCGCGATAAAAATGAAATTAGCCTGCAACTTTTTGCATTTCTGGTAAGGAGCTCTGACTCTTGCCATATTATTAGATGTAAAATGCTGATGCTGTCAAGCCAACTAATTTTCGTTACTTTATTTTTCTTTGCCAGTTTAACAATACAAGCTAAAGAGGTAGAACTTACTCGGATGATATCCGATATAGAAAAACAACAATCAACACCTGGACGAAAACAAAATGCAATAGCTATGGGTAAAGAGCGTGCCGTATTGTGCAATCAATGTCATGGTGTTGATGGAAATAGTAGAAAAAAGGGTGTACCAAACCTTGCAGAACAAAACCCTGTGTACTTACTGGATCAAATTGAAAAGTTTGCTGATGGTAGACGTAAGAACTATGTCATGAATGCATTATCAAAAAACTTTACACGTGATGATAAGGAAAACCTGGCTATTTTTTATGCCAGCATGAAGGTTAATGTGACTAAAACAAATACACGGCTGGCAAAAAAAGGACAGCCAATATATAAAGCACTATGTGGTTCATGTCATGGAGAGAAGGGTGCGGGTCAGGCAAATTATGCTCGTCTTGCAGGCCAGCAAATACACTATATTGAAACTACTTTAAGGCAATTTCGTGATAATTCAAAAAATAAAAGTAAAGTGATAAAAAGAAGAAGTGTCATTATGGAACCTATAGCAAACGGGCTTTCTGATGATGATATAAAATCGCTTGCTGCTTATCTTGCACAACTAAAGTAATGTAACAAGAAACGAATAGTTGTGAAAAATTAAGTGCTGTTTATTGTTTTATCTTCAATGAACAGCACAGGTTAAGCAACACTAATAACCGCCTTTTTTACCAACACCAACGAAAATAAAATCCCATTTCTGATCGAAGGGTGCCCACCATTTTGCAATACCGGTTTCTTTATCTGTATGGCGATGAAAACTGCTATAAGGTGGAGGATTGATGTGGTAAGTCAGGTGATATTTTCCGGGCCCTTTGAGTTTTATATTTGCAGCATAGTGAGGACCATCTGAAGCTGCCATGGGCATTAGCATACCCGTTTTAGACCAGCTCGCCCCTTTTTTAGTGATAGTGTAAGTTATACCAGGATAAGGTATCCATGCGCCATCAGGAAAGCCATGCGGATTATTTTTTAATGCATGAATGATTCTTATTACATTTCGTAAGTGTTTTGATGAGATATTTTGAGTATCAACTGACAAATATCTGTACATATCATCATTAATATAATATTTTACATGATGAAACACTCTTATCTACATGATATTACTAGATATATGCATTATTTCAGTAAGCAGTTCTAATGATTGCCTATATCTAATAGGCATTCGTGTTGCTGTGCTTGTGAATAACTAAAAATGTGGAGAGGGTGCCAGGAGTGAGTGGATAGTGTAGAACTATAATTATATATAATTTTATATTTGAGAAAATAATGATACAGG
>CAZZIS010000029.1:0-31750 GCA_964654445.1 uncultured Thioalkalispiraceae bacterium | reverse complement strand
TTAAAAAACATCATAACTTGTTGATTCTGATCATTTTTTTGTGGGGATCCCTCAGTGTCAGAGACCAATTGTTTCTAATATGGAAATATAAATTTTATTCAGTCCTAAAATAATTGAAAGTATATGAATCGAATTAAATTACCTTCGGCTAATAAAAAACACGGTTTTATTAAATCGGTTTTCTTAAGTCGTTATACTGTACTTTTAATCGCTATTGGGGGAGTCATCTACCTAGCGAATCTATCTGGAGGACGTTTAGTTCCTTTAACGATAGGTCTTTTAGTCTTCGCAATATATTCTGCTTATGTAGGTTTTTTAAAAAAAGGTTATGTTCTATGGCGATATAAATCCCAGAGTGCTGCGGTTATCGCTTTTTTACTTGCCTATTTTACTGCTTACTTTTCCGGTATAGAACAAAATGGAATTGAAATCATCAGTAAGCAAATTATGCCTTATCCAAATGTTTCTGAAATTATGCTTGTTCCTGGAACGTCAAAAAATATGGTCTGGGAATGGCTGTTAGATAGCCCTGATTCTCCTGATAAAGTTATTTCATTTTATAAAGATGAACAAAACACAAGAAGCTGGACGGTAAAATTATCTGAACCAATGATATTATTAGAGAATGAAAAATATAAACTCACTATCAGCCCCGTAAAAAATCCAAAAGGTAGCCAGATTTATTATTCGTTAAAAAAAAGAATTAATGAGGATGGAATTCTTTTAAAATAAAAGGACAATATAATGAAATACATAACTGGAATATTACTGTTAGCTTTTTCTTTTTATGCGCATAGTAGTGATAGAGATGACTTATTGCTTGCATGGGAAAATATTCAAAAAACTCATAAGCAGGTAAAGTCGTTTGAAAAAGTTAGTGAAGGTAAATATAAGATAAAATTTTCCGTTCTTCCATATGAGGGGGAGCTGAATATTCTGGAATATGATGTTGAAGATATTGAATATAATATAGTAAAGGATAATCCGTTCACGAAAAGTGGGTATGTTAATGTTGATTTGGTTGGTGCAGATGAAAAAATGCTCGCTAAATATGGACGTTCCTATTATAAATGGTTTGAAAGCAACACGCTTTACCTGAATACTAAAACCGGGAAATGGGTTACAAGCAGAGAATATAATAAATATTTTTCCAACGTCACAAAAGATAAAGTTCAGAATAACGTTTTATTTTTCTTGTCTGACTACTGGAATTACATTTTAATTTTTGTAATTGGTTTTTTTATTATTACGAGCTTTACGGGTAGCAGACAATTAAAAAAAGCATTAAAGCTACAGCATGATGCTGTAACTGACATGGAAGAAGTTAAAAGAATTCAGGATGTTGCATTGGAACTTCACAAGAAAACCAATAAGATACTCAAAGATATACTTGAAGAATTAAAAAGTGGCCGATAAAGGTAAAAAGGGGCTGAGGATTTTTACTGTTAACCAGCTCCTGTTTCCTGTTATGACGCATTATTACGTATTGTTAATTACACCGAGTATTACCTATGAAAACTGACTCAATGACGAATCTTTTGAAGAAAAATAATGCTGAAATATCTGTCGTAAAAGCGAATAAGATTTTAGTGGCCATTGAACTGCTTGAAGAAAAAGAGCGCCCAAGCTCAAAATATGAGGGTAAAATTAAAAAGTACAAAGCACTCACGTCGAAGGGATTGGTTTACGGTATAAATAAAGAGAACCCAAGCAGCCCCGGGCAGACAACGCCGCATTACTATGTAGAAAAATTTAATGAACTATTCGCGCTCATCAAAAAAAATAATTAAAGAAAATAAATGGGGTTAGAGGGTAATAGGTCTGATAAAAGAATATTTGGGGTCAGAGCAAATACTATGAAAATTAATTCTGATACAAACCCCCTGGATAAACTGCCACCTATCCTTAAGAAGAACTTAGATAAAAATTTATGTGTTTGTAATGAGGTTGTTAAGATGGATATTATCAATGCCATCATAAATGGGGCGACAACAGTGGAAGAGATTAAAAAACAGACCTACGCCACTATGGGAAGTGGCTGCTGTACTCAACAGATAGAGCGGTTGATTGAGTGTCTTTGCTCGCCAGAAATGGAACAAACGGGACTGGAGTGATTTAATTTTTTCAATAATCAGACTACGTTATTTTTAATCAGGAAAACTATGGAAACAACGACATCTCTACCTGTAGTAATAAAGTTAATGATTACTTTTGTTTTCATTGATGTAATTGCAACGATGATGTTTTTTTATTTTGATATTAAATCTGATCCAGAACTTGGTTTTTTTGATATTGAAAGTATTGTTTCATTTGTTTTTCCGCCGATCTACCTGGCGTGTATGATCTGGCTTATACGTACACATGCAGCAATAACCAGAATAATTATTTTTATTGTTTTTGCCTTAGAGTTAGCTTCGTTTATGACTTTTGACTTTGAGTTATCTGTTTTTGACATTTTTCCAATACTTTCGCTGGTGTCTACTATGGCTCTTTTTGGTTGCATTTACATTCTTTATACTGATGTTGGGAAAAAATGGTTTGGGCTGAACAATAAATAAATGTGGTCAGAAAAATCAGGTGCAGTGCACATTACTTTGTAATACAAACTAATAATTAAATGGGTCAATGCCCTTTAAATTTGTTACAGGATATTTATCGACATGGGGTTTTAAAAAAAAGTTTTTGCTAAAAAAAAGACGGATGATGAACTAAAAGCAGAGGTGTTTAAAAAAGCCACAGAACACTGAAATGCAAGTCATGAGCCTGCTGCTGTTGAAAATAATGCTATCCAGGATAGTGTTGATAAAGCCCCCAAGCCAGTTTATGAAAATATCGATCAGGTTAAAAAGAAAAACATCCGGGCGGTGTTACTGGAAATAGCACAAAGGGGTGAAGCGGGTGTGCTGGAAATATCTATTTCAGACAAAGTTGGTGTTAGTCAGCTTGATACTTCAACCGCTTTGGCTTATTTAAATAAAAATAATTATGTTGAAGCAATTAGTAGTCCAGCTGGAATGAAATATTTTTTAACGGATAGCGGAAGGAAATTTTGCATCAGTAAGGAATTTAATTCTAACTTTTAAAATAATTAATCAGAATTGGAGTGATTTAACTTTTATACCAACTATATAGGGTCAGAGTAGAAAATTATTTCATTGTACGTTCAGCTTTTACTATGATACTAAATGCTGAGGAGATGGACATGACACGGCAAGAAGCTCTTGAAATAATATGGGGAAGATTACTTATCGTTTTTGTTTCTGTGCTGGCTTTTACCATTGTCATCGTAAGATTCGGAAATAATTTTCGCACCTCAATTTTAATATTTGTCTCTGGAAATATCGGAGGTTATGCAGCAGTTCATAGAAATCTTCGAGAGCTGACAGATATAGAATTATCGTAACTATCCAGATCGTGGTTAGGTATAATTGTTCCTTCATTCGTAGGCGGGATATTGGCATTTGCCTTGTATCTTTTATTTTTATCAGAAATTCTTGCAGGCCAGCTGTTCCCGGAGTTCGAACCTCATCCGAATGCGACAAGAGGGTTTGAGTCCCTGTTTGCTTAATATGGTAAATCAATGCCCGACTATGCAAAAGTTTTTTTCCGGGCTTTTGTTGCTGGATTTAATCAGAAATATGTTATTGATATTATCGATCCAGTTAGAAGCAAAACCTGGTATAGAATTAATTATAAGATTAGATTAGCTGATTCAATTTACATATTAAGGACAATACATGAGCAAGACGATAAAAGGACCGGATGGAAAACCACGTTGCCAATGGTGTGAGGCGGCACCGGAGTTTTTTCACTATCATGATACCGAATGGGGTTATCCCGTTGATGATGATCAGCGTTTATTTGAAAAAATATGCCTGGAGAGTTTTCAATGTGGTTTAAGCTGGCGCACTATTCTTGCCAAACGTGAGAACTTCCGAGCGGCATTTTATAATTTTGACTTCAATAAAGTAGCATGCTTTACCCAACGTGATATCAACCGTCTTCTTAAAGACGAAGGTATTGTTCGTCATCTCGGTAAAATTGAGGCAACCATTAATAATGCGAAGCGGGCGCAGGAAATGGTTAAAGAGGAAGGTTCACTGGCAGCTTTTATCTGGCGTTATGAACCGAAAAAACATACTAAACCACAAACCGCTTCAACTTCTGCGGAATCAATTGCCTTGTCAAAGGATCTAAAAAAGCTTGGATGGAAATTTGTCGGGCCGACTACGGTGTATGCTTTTATGCAGGCAATGGGACTCATTAATGATCATGTTAAAAACTGTGTTATCAGTACCAAGGTTGAACGTGCGCGTAAGAGTTTCAAACGTCCGTGTGATAATATAGTTTAAATGGGTTAGAGGAAATATTTTCTGGCATGCTGTTAAAGATACGAATAAATATCCTGGGAAAAATATAAATGACCGTTAATACATCTGAAACTTCACCCGCTGTTTATGCAAGCTTTGCACGTTTTATTTTCCAGATTACATTTCATTTATTGAACCGTTATACATTGTGCCATTAATAGCAAGCTTTCTTTTTGTTTATGGCTCTTGACTAAAGGTGTAAAGAGCAATTTTAAGAGTTAATAATGTTGCGATAATTGCTGTCAGGGAAAAATGCTTTCTAAAACCAGATATGATAAAAATAGTTTATAATATAGAATTATCTTACGTTTATTTAATCGTTTATAGTTTACATAACTAAGGAATAACGCTAATGAAGCAGTCTCCTCGCATACAAATTCATTATTTTACGGACATACTTTGTGTTTGGGCTTATCTTGCACAAATCAGGCTGGATGAGTTAATTAAAAATTACTCATCCAAAATTGAGATAAGTTATAACTTTATGCCTGTTTTTGGTTGTACTCAAAATCGAATTGGCAATGGCTGGAAAGATAAAGGTGGCTTTAAGGGGTTTTCAAAGCATACACATGAAGTATGTGAAGCGTATCCACATATTAAATTACATAAAGATATTTGGGCACTAAACACACCGAAGACATCAACGACCAGCCATCTATTTATTAAGGCGGTACAGTGCCTGGTGGATAGTGAAATAATAAGTAATGAGCCTCGCGCTGAATTTGATCAACGTACTTTGTTTGAAGAGTTTGTTTGGGAAATTCGTTTGGCCTTTTTTAGAGATTTAAAGGATATTAGCCAGATGAGCATTTTAATGGACATCGCCATCTCAATGAATTTACCAATAGATAGAATCCAGGATGTTTTGGATGATGGATCTGCGTTAGCAGAATTATCTCGTGATATTGAATTAAGAGATGAATTTGCTATTGAAGGAAGCCCAACATATATACTCAATCAAGGCAGGCAAAAACTTTATGGTAATGTTGGTTATCGGATTATTGAAGCTAACCTTCAGGAAATTATTAAACAGCCGGAGATGGAAGCAAGTTGGTGTTAGCGGGTGTTAATTATTATGGGGCCAGGTAGTGTCGAATTTATACCCCGGGCGATTGAAAAATAGAATAAAGAATAGTAAGGGCTTGTTTTACAAATGAGGATTGTTTAAGTGGATCAACAAAAACAAATAGAGCAATTGGTATTGTTGTGTATTGACACAGCGAAGGAGATGTTAAAAGAATATAAAGTGATTGTTCCTTTTGGTATTCGCAGCTTTAATGACTCTGAAGATATGAAAATGAATTGTCCCGGGGATAAACTGCCTGAAGCGGGTGTGTCTAAACAAGTTGAGAATGTTGTTAGCGAGTTAAAAGAATTTCTTGATAATGAAGATATATTTGCAACGGCTTTTGTAACTGAGCTTGAATCAGAGGGTGACTCCGGTATTGGTTTACAAATTGAAACGGAGCAATCATCAGTGTTGTTTGTTTATCCTTATCGGAAGAAAGATGGAGAGTGGGTAATTGATGAGCCAATTCAGACAGGTCAGTTACTGACAAAAGTGTTTTCGAATAGCACTACTTAACCGAAATATGATTGAGCTTGAGATTGAGGCAAGCTCAGGTCTTGCCTGCTTATCTTATGATTCCATGCAGTCTGACTTGATATCTTTTCAAGATAAGCAGCATGAGAAATTATATTAAATAATCACTCTTTAGTGCTTGAGGCTGGAATGGCCAAATTTAGCACATAATAATAAAAAAAATCCTTTTTATTCAAATAGATAGACGCTCTTGTAACAGGTCTAAAAAGCAGCCAAGATAAGCAATGTTAATTTCCACAGATTAATATAAAAAGGTAAGTTTGATTTGGATAAAAAACATTATCCCACCGCATTTTTGCTCATAATTGCGGTTGCGTTGTATTTTATGTATGGCGATCAATTTTCGTTGAAGAATGTTGATTTTGCAGCATATAAAAAAGTTTGTAATCAGTATCAGTCTGCCAGGGCGGGAGTCTATACTAATGATGAAATGCAGAGTTTGGTGAATCAGGTGAATTATCTGTTGCCAGATGCTGTTGCTGAGATAAACGATTCACTTAAAAAAGAAATAAAAGCCTGCGCTAATATGCTAGCGGGGCGACTGAACAAATAAAAATTGTAATTATAATATAAGAAGGATGCTGTTATGCCTGAAGATTTACCTAAAGCGATAATGGTTTTACTCTGGTTGTTAGGTGGCACTATTATTTTTGGTGCATTACTAATGAAATCAACGGTATTAAGTTCATTTGTTTTTCTCACAATATTTTTTGGTTTGCCTGTTTTGATTGTTTCGCTGAAAAAGAAACAAAATAATTAATGGCTGTGTAAGTTATTTTATAGTCAGGTTAAGTGAGCAGTAATTAAACGGAGTTAATTTTAACATGTCATTTTTTCTGGAAACGTTCGAAGTACCTTTATGGTTTTTAATTTTTACATTTGCTTGTGCAGCTCCACTGTGGATTAAGTGGTATCAAATGTTTTACAGAAAATTTATTGTCACGGGAATTTTGCAAAAAAAATTCAGTAAAGTTGAGGAAGAGATTAGTGTTTTGCAAAAGGCGACAGAACACTGGAACAGCAGTGTAGAACATGACCTCAAGTCGGCTGAGTTAAAAAAGTCGAAACGTAAACATGATGCTGACTCAGCAGAGCAACCCTATGTAAAAATTGTTTTGAAGGCTTTAGCTTTGAATGGTGATGCGGGTATGTTAATTCAATCGATTGCGGACAACCTGGAAATCAATAGCAATGAAATTAAAAGCTCACTGTTATATCTGGAAAAGAATGAGTTTGTTGAAGCTGTTGTTGGTGGCTCGGGTATAAAATATTATTTAGCTCCAAGAGGAAAAAAGTACTGTATTAAACGGGGTTATATATCTGAATAACAGTCAGGTTGTTAGAATTAAATGGAGTTAAATTATTATGTCTTTTTTCTTTGAAACGATTTCGGTCCCCTTTTGGCTTATTATCTTTATTTTTTTCAGTGCAATTCCGCTATGGGTTAAATGGTATAAGAAATTTCACATAAAATTTATTGTTAGCGGAATATTGCAAAGATTTATTCAACGTAAAAAAACGACAGATGAACTAAAAGAAGAAGTGTTAAAGAAAGCTACTAATCACTGGAATTCAAATGGTGAGCTTTCGGGGCTTACAGATAACGTAGTTAAAAAAAGAAAAGCTGCAAAAAAAGATATTGATCCACAAAAAAAACAAAATATTCGTACTGTTTTAAAAGTATTGGCCGAAGCAGGTGAAACGGGGGTTTTGCCTAAGTCAATTTCGGACAAAACAAATGTTAGTTCACTTGATACAAGCAATGCATTGACCTATTTAACAGAAAAACAATATGCTGAAGAAATTAATAGTACAAGTGGAACCAAGTATTATTTAACAGATCTTGGAAGAAGATATTGTATTAATAAAAAATATATTTAGGGTGTAAGTAAAATGCCGCAACATGAAAACAAACGATGCCCACGCTGTGCAACAGAATTTGAATGTAAAACAGGTTCAATTTTACTGTGTCAGTGTTCAAAAGTTGAAATGACAGCCGAACAACTAGAGTATAGCAATACCAAATATGATGACTGTTTATGCCTTTCGTGTTTAATAGATCTTCGTACTGAATATAATAATTTGTCACATCGTGAAAATATTCAAAATATAATCTCAGGTAAGGGGATAATTGGGGGGAGACCTTATTACAAAAAAAATAAGAAATATTAATTCTCTTCTTCTGTTTAGTCTCAATATTTTTAGTATAATTTCATTTTTTAATCTTATACTGATGTGATAATAATGTTAATTGTAATATCCCCTGCTAAAACCCTTGATTATGAAACAGCACCTAAAACAAAGGTGTATACAACCCCTGATTTTCTCGGACATTCACAACGTTTAATTAACCGGTTAAGGAATTTTTCTTCACTGGATATTTCTGATCTTATGAAAGTCAGTGCAAAAATTGCGGATTTGAATTTTGATCGTTATGAGTTATGGAAAAAGCCTTTTACACCCAAGAATTCCAAACAGGCAATATTAGCCTTTAAAGGGGATGTTTATACCGGGCTGGATGCGGAATCGTTTAAAACTGATGATTTTAAATTTGCGCAACAGCATTTACGCGTTCTTTCCGGACTTTATGGTTTATTGCGACCACTGGATTTAATGCAACCCTATCGTCTTGAAATGGGCACTCGATTAAAAACTGATGAAGGTAATAATCTTTATGAATTTTGGGGTTCAGATATAACGCAAGGTTTGAATAAACAATTAAAAAAAATCAAATCTGAATATTTAATTAATCTTGCCTCAAATGAATACTTTAAATCGGTCAAACCTAACGAATTAAATGCAGAAATTATTACACCTGCATTTAAAGAGTTTAAAAATGGTGAGTATAAAATGATTGGCATTTATGCCAAAAAAGCGCGAGGCTTGTTAAGCCGGTACATTATTCAAAACAAATTGAGTGACCCTGAAGATATTAAGTTATTTAGCGAAGATGGCTATCGTTTTAATAAAAAATTATCTAAAGGAAGTAATTGGGTTTTTACCCGAAAACAATAAGTTAAAGCTTTTTTTTATCCTTCCGATAAGGCTTGTAACAATGAGGCTTTATTTGGGACACATAAATTATGGCTAAAATTCTGGTAGTAGACGACTCTAAAGTTATTCGGGATATGATGCTGATGATATTAGAGAGCAATGGACATACGGTAATGCTTGCTGATGATGGACCAGAGGCGTTAGATATCGCAAAAAAGGAGAGTTTTGCAATTATTTTTTCAGATATAAATATGCCTGGCATGAGTGGAATTACCTTAACTGGAAAAATAAAAGAACTGGAGAATAATAAATATACTCCAGTCGTAATGGTGACAACTGAAAATGCAGAGTACAGAAAGAAAAAAGCACGAGCTAGCGGAGCCGCAGGCTGGTTAGAAAAACCGATTACTGAAGAACGTGTTCTTAGTGCTCTGAACAAGCTTGTTTAATTAATCACTTCCGGTCTTTCTTCAATTAAACCGCCAGTAATTGTGCTGCATAGTGCATTCTGTTGTTTTAGCCAGTACACTTTCCTTATTTCCCCTGTATATTGAGTAGACAAATAATGTCTATAAGAGGAAATAAGCTGATGGTAAGTAAAATTTTAATATATCGTAATGAAATTGCGCGTAGCGGAATTACCTTTGGTTCTGCGTTGGCGATTGCTATTTCATGGTCGTTAAATAAATCAATTTTATGGGCAATTTTTCATGGTTTGTTTTCGTGGCTTTATGTGATTTACTATGCCCTGGCATATTAAGTTATTAGATTTAAGAATAAATGTGAGGGTTTAGCATGAATGATGAAATAAAACAGAATATTCGTGAGAGTAAAACATGGTTACGCGGGTTATATATGTTGTTATTTTTGATCTTTTATAGTGTCGCTAAAGTAATTATTTTTACAATTATTGCTTTTCAATTTATTCTTTCCTTATTGACCGGGACAACAAATGAAAGACTGGTAAAACTGGGACAAAGCTTAAGTACTTATCTGTATCAAATATTGACCTTCCTTACTTTTAATAGTGATCAACATCCATATCCGTTTGGTGCCTGGCCTAAAGGGGCTCCTTCAGTAAAGAAAGCAACAAAAAATATCGATAAAGAAAGCGCTGACAAATAAAATAATACATTTTTATTTACAGGATTAAGGACAATCATGAAGCTTTATTATGCGCCTGTTTCTCCATTTGTGCGTAAAGTGACTATATTTTCAATTGAAGCTGGACTGGATAATCAAATTGAATGGATTAAAACTAATCCATGGCAAGCTGAAGATAAATTAATCTTAGAAAATCCATTATCAAAAATACCAACTTTGGTCACGGATGATGGAACCGTTCTTTTTGATTCACGTGTGATCTGTGAATATCTGGATTCGCTTCATGCTGGTAATAAACTTATTCCTGAGAAAGGTGAAGAGCGTTGGCAGGTTTTGCGTTTACAGGCACTTGCAGACGGTATTCTTGACTCAGGTATTCTTCGCTTTATGGAAAGGAAACGGTCTTCCGAACAACAGTCAATTGACTGGGATAATATGCAGAAAAATTCCGTTGAGCGTGGTTTGGATTTACTGGAAAATACTGTTTCTGACTGGTCTGATAATCTGGATGTTGGGGGGATCAGTGTTGCATGCGTATTGGGTTGGCTTGATTTCCGTTTTTCAGATGAAGACTGGAGAATTAAGCATCCTGGTTTAACAACCTGGTTTGAACAGATTTCAAAAAGGTCTTCAATAGTCCGAACTATACCGACTGAGTTAAAACAGTAATCATATATACAACTATTCCAGTGGTGTGTATTGCAGGCCGGCAAATTCAACTCGAGCTGCATTACTGCTTTTAATTAAATCAAGAAATGTTGTTGCTTCTTTTTCAGATTCGAAAGGACCATCAAAACCTGTTCGTGTTTCAACATACCAGCCAGTGTTACTAATTTTAACGATTTGTGAAATTTTACTTTCCATGCCTAGCCCTTATATTATTTTTAGACTAGGTATAAATATGCAACAACGTTAAAAAATAAATTTGATCTGGATCAAGTTTTTATTAAAACTACAAAAAGTATGTGGTAAACAAGGCTATTCTAAATAAGTATATGCTAATTTAGCTCCTCTATATGAACTTGAATATACAGTGTTGATCTTTTATATATGTCTATAATTATTAGAGTAAGGTATAGGTGCTCATTATGAAAGAACGTCGATTCGATCCTAGAAAGCAGATAAGTACCCCGGTAAGGTTGTATCACCCTGAGCTTGGTCGACTGGATGGTATAACGAATGATATCTCCGATGGAGGTGTTGCTATTAAGCTGAACTCATTTAAAGATTTGAATATTGACTCGAGCGAATTTCCCTTATTACTTCGCCCAATTAATTTGGATGTATTATTTCCTGTATCCTGTCTCAGGCAAACTGAATTAAAATTAGTCGTAAAATTTCTAGAATGATTTTAATCTGAAAATAAGTTTATAATTGTCCGGGTTCTCTATAAGGAAAGTGCGTGTCTAAAGAACGAAGAATATATAGACGCAAGCTGGTTAATGCGAAAGTTTTACTTATTCATCCTGCCATTGGTCAATTCCAAACCTACACCCATGACATTTCAAATGGGGGAGTATTTGTATTACTACAAAAACTGCCTGATCTTCCGCTTGCTACCGAGCTTGATATGCACTTACTCGACTCGGAGCAAGATGATATTGTGTTTAAGATGATCATCGCGCGTATGGATAAATTTGGACTAGGATTAAAATTTCTTGGCTACGAAAAAAATGGTAAGTTTTATACTATTCAAACATTGGGTAAGAAAGGGTAAATCGAGTGAAGAAGCGTGATTGGATGCCGATTATTATCTTTAATGGCAGGTATACTTTGCTTTCATCTCATAAAATATAATTGATAACGTGTTATTGATGACAAATAAAAGACAACAATTACGCCAATTGGTGAATGCGCCGGTAAAGCTAAGTCACTCAGTTTTTGGTGAGATTACAGCTGTTACAGGTAATATTTCAAATACGGGTGTTTTTATCCGTATTGATGATAAGCCGACTTTGCCTAAAGGTGCACATATTAAGCTTCAATTTATGAGTTCAGTTTATCCAAACGTTAGTTTTAATACCCGGGTTGTGCGTGTGACAGATGAAGGTTTTGGTCTTGTATTTGTTGATTATGAGCATGGTGGTGAGCGTTTTTCCATGAATAATTTAAAGTATATCTGGAATCAGGAAGCCTGATTTAATCTCACTATATTTAAAGGCAGGCTGATACTTTTCATTTCCTACGTGCTAAATTATTTGTTATAAATAACCTGAGCACGATCTCTAGCCTCTTCGTGCTTAATGAAATGCTTATTTAACTGAATAGATAACAATAACTGACCGGAATTCACCTGCATGTTGTTTTTCCCTTTTCGTGTTGATCTTAATTTTAATCGTATTCCTTTGCTTACGATTTTAGTCTGTGTTGTCTGCCTGTTTGTTTTTATTAAGCAAGAAGCCAGTTTTGATGAAATGCACCAAGCGGCAAAAAAATATTGTCAGCAAGATCATGAAAGAATGTTTTGGTTAGTGATTGAGAAAGTATATGGTGAACGAGATACTGAAGCATGTAGCAGTGTTTTTTATCATATTCATTCATATAAAAATCCTGAGCAAAGAATTGATGAACTTGTTGAGCAAGCAGACAAGTTTAATGGCCGTACCGAGGTATCAAGTCGAATTATTATTCGTGGCATGCTGCAAGAAAAATACCGTGAATTCAGGCTAAGTGGTGTTAAAAATGATTTAACGACACGACTGATGTATGAACCACATTCTTATAATTTGCTAAATATGATTACGGCTGCTTTTGCTCATGCTAGTTGGGATCATTTACTGGGAAATTTGTTTTTCTTTTTTGCTTTTGCTGCATCTATTGAAATGATCCTGGGGATGCTGCGCTATGTCGCAATATTTATTTCATTGGCAATTGGCACGCATTTATCATATTCGCTGGCGATGATGAACATTAATGATGCATTACCGACCCTGGGGTTATCGGGGGTAGTAATGGGGATGATTGGTGTTTTTGTGTATTTAATGCCAAGAATAAATATACGCTGTTTTTTATGGTTTTTTGTTATATTTCGAATAGTTAAAGCTCCCGCCTGGTTACTGGCAGTATGGTATGTCAGCTGGGATATTTATGCGCTTTATTTCTCAGAAGAACAGTCAGCGATTAACTTTATTGCTCATATCAGTGGGGCAACGATTGGTTTTGGCTTAGGGATGCTTTTCCTTGTTGAACGTAAAGAGGAAATAGAGGAAGAAATGAGAATTTATCAGGACGCGGAAGAAAAGAATATTAATCACGAAGAATAACCTATACTTAAACATAGATGTGGTTAGTTTATACTCGTTTTTTTCTATTAGTATCGTAAGCGAGTTTTAATGAGAAGAAGTCTATGGATAAGAGGAAACATCGTCGCACACCGTTTAACAGGAATGTTTTATTGGACTCTGTAGATGGCAAGAAGGCGATCATTAAAGCGAATAATATTTCGACATCAGGTATCGGTTTATATGCTGATATGCCTCGCATAAAAGGTGAACTGATTCGTATATCTTTTGATCTCATTCAAAATGGTGAAAAACGGAAAATTAACATGGCTGGTGAAGTTAAACATGTACAGCTGGTTGAGCACGGATATAACTTTGGTGTTAGATTTCTCTAAACCTCTTCTGCTTTTACTTTACTTCAATTTCGTAAACTCTTATTTTTTGGTCTGACAAATGAATGAAATCCTGCAAATGAGTCTGGCATTAGCTGTTGGTTTGTTAGTGGGTGTTGAACGTGGCTGGCAGGAACGTGGTTCAAAAGAAGGAAACCACATTGCCGGATTAAGAACATTTGGTTTAATTGGTTTGTTGGGTGGTATCTGGGGAATTTTATCCAGTGAACTAGGCGAAGTTTTACTTGGCTTTTCTTTTCTCGCGATGACAGCATTGCTGGTAGCAGCTTATGTATTAAATCGTAGTCATTCAGAAGATCGTGGTATTACCAGCCTGGTTGCAGCGTTGATTACTTTTTCTTTAGGCGTGATGGCAGTAAAAGGTTTTGAAAACATTGCGGTTGCATCTGCTGTGGTTACTGCAAGTCTTTTGAGTTTAAAAAACCGTTTACATCACTGGATTGAAACGCTTGAGCAACAGGAAATCCATGCCGCATTAAAATTACTTTTGATCTCGGTTGTGTTACTTCCGGTATTACCTAATCAGGGCTATGGTCCATGGCAGGCATTGAATCCTTACTTGTTATGGTGGATGGTTGTTTTGATAGCCAGTTTATCTTTTGCGGGTTATTTTTCAATTAAGCTGGCCGGTGCCCGGCAAGGCATTATGTTAACCAGTGTGTTTGGAGGGCTGGTTTCTTCAACCGCATTGACGATTTATTTAAGTCAACTTAGTCGTGCAAAAAAATTACAGCGCATAATTGCCGCCGGGGTTATTGTTGCTGCTGCTACAATGTTTCCTCGGGTGATGATTGAAGTTGCGGTAATTAACCCTGAATTATTAAAAACCCTGTGGTTACCGATGAGTGGCATGATGCTAATAAGTTATGCTTATGCTTATCTTCTTTGGCATAAAAATGGTGATGTCAGCAAACTTGAGTATGAACCTAAAAACCCGTTTAAGCTGGGTTCGGCGATTCGCTTTGGCTTATTATTAGCTGCGATTATGTTATCTGCTATGGCGATTCGACACTGGTTTGGCGATACCGGGTTGTATGCTTTATCTGCAATTTCAGGAGTGATTGATGTTGATGCAATTACATTATCTATTGCTAAAATGACGACACAGGCTTTACCTCTGGATGTTGGTGGTAAAGCGATTATTCTTGCTGTTATTGTTAACACGGTAGTAAAAATGGGGCTGGTTATAACGTTGGGTTCTTCTTTACTGACAAAATTTGCTTTCCCCGGTTATTTATTAACAGTGTTAACCGGTTGTGTTGTCTTTTTTCTAGGTTGAAATAACTATTAATCAGTTTAAACCATGATTTTTATCATGAGCCAGTTCATCGGCAGACAATATTCGTTCCTGGGTGTACGCGCCAGCGCTGATCTTCTTCAAGCATGATAATAATTTCGATGCCGGTAGTACTTTTAGTATTATCAACGGTTTCTATATGTTCAATGGTTTTAAACATGATCAGAGAATTTGTTGAATTGATGATTTTAAGACTTTCATAATTCACTTGTTTGATCAGTTTTTCATAAATTCATTTTGACATTGGTTAAACCAGTCATCATAGCCAATAGTTTCAAAACCAGGCACACCATAACAGCAACCTATGCCTGAAAAAATGGGGTAGTTCGTAAGGTGATTAATACATAAAAGGCAAGATTGATAATAAACCGGGATTATTTTAACCAGAAAATTTCGCGAGCTGTTTGCTGGCCGATAATGGCTTGATGCAGTCCCCTGGGGATCGCCGCTTTATCTTCAGAAATTGGAATTTTTCCCGCCATAATTTCAGCTAATTCCTGGGGATAGCGTGGATCACGATCTTCCTCTGCATATCCATCAGGAAATAAAGGGAGTCCGGTGCTGAGGTCATACTTATCGGTGGCACCTAATGTGTGTAATATTTCATGGGTGATCACCACAGCATTTGAATTGGTCATTTTATTATCCGCAAAGGCGTTCACAACACCGAGCATTCCCTGCGGTAAACCTAGTGAATGGGCCAGGGGTTGCTGATTTTTAATATCAAAATATTTTACAAACATACGAATATGTGGGGGTGGGCCTTGGTAAGTATTTGCCTGATAGGCCCAATAGCGGAGCTTTAGACTCCACAATATAATTTCCCACATTGCACCGGATGTTGGTGGCTCAGGAGGTAAAGATTCAACTTGAGGCGCTAGTTTGAGAGAAAAAGGATGTTTGAGTGCTAAATTAAATTCCTGCGCTTCTTCGCTGATAAAATCTTCTATTGATTTAAAGTCTTCTAACTCCAACTGGTTGATATATTGCTGAGTGACGCGACTGTTGTCTGCATTAATAGGGTAAATCGCAATCCAGAGTGGTTGTTCCCATTCAGTGCTTCTTTTGCTGGTGAGCCAGCTGCCAAGTGCAACCCCGATTAAAATCATTAAAAGAATAAATATTCGGACTATTTTAAAGAGCTTTCTTGCAGACACGAATGAGGATCTCCCGTTATCGAGGTTATATTACCTTTGTAGAGTATCCCGCATGATTTAACAGTTGTTCAAGTTCCAGCTATGGTAATTCGCTTTTTTCTTTATTACACTCGTATAAAGGTACATTTCTAACAGGGTTATAAAGAGGACTGTTAAATGGAACATCGAATAGGTGAAAACGGTTTGTTACCGTTTAGAACACCCCGGGTATTTAACATTGGTACAGAATGGTTCTTTGCTGTGCGCGATGGAAAAGATTGCGGGCCATTTGAAAATGTGCAGGATGCGAAAAGTGAACTCAATTTGTTCTTAAATAATTTTGAAATCCGGAAAACGGCATTAATTAATTAAAACCGTGTAATAAACGAGAAGCCCTGAAAACGTTAGAAAAAACACCGTATTTTCTTTTTAAGCTTATCCCATTCTTATATCGATAAACGGCTAATAATTGCCGTTTGCCGACCACTTAAATAATCTTGTGCACGCTTTACTTTATCGACACAGCCGGGGTATTCGGCAAATTGGTGTTGTACCTGTGCTGCCACTAGCAAAGAATTTGCGCGGCTTATGTTTGTCTGATGAACCGTGTGCGTACGGGCATTTAAGCGCAGATTAAGGCTTTTAATGCCTTGTTCACAGGCAGAGGCTACATTATTAGTTTGCAGGGTATTACAGCCAGACAGGCCGCTAGCAGCGAGTAGAGAGAGTAAAATTGTCAGTGATGATTTCATAATTTAACACCTGTTTGGATAGTTTTAATATAGCTGTCAGAATTTGAATATTCTCTGAACCAGCTCTCATTTCATGACCCTTTACTTTTTAATTCACAAAGTGTGATTTTGATCGGGTAATATGTTCTAAGCATATTTCATGCCTGTTTTAAAAAATAACATACAGTCAGGTATGGTTTAAATTGATTAAAAAACGTTAAATTTAAGGGGAAATATCCATGCCATCTTTTGATGTAGTTTCAGAAGTTGATTTTCATGAGGTAACAAATGCCCTTGATCAGGCGAATAGAGAGCTGAGTACACGGTTTGACTTTCGCGGAGTTGAAGCCACCTTTGAACGTGCGGATGATACGATTACTATGACCGCTGATGCGGATATTCAACTCCAGCAGATGCTTGATATATTACAAAATAAGCTACATCGTCGCGGTATTGATATTTCCTGTCTGGATGTGGCGGAGGCAACAAAACTTGGAAAACAGGTTAAACAAAAAGTGACCATTCGACAGGGGTTAGATAAGGATCTTTCACGAAAAATTGTTAAGTTGATTAAAGTAGAAAAACTAAAAGTTCAGGCGGCTATTCAGGGTGATAAAGTCCGTGTTACAGGTAAAAAAAGAGATGATTTGCAACAGACTATTGCAGTATTGAAAGCTGAAGAATTAGGAATGCCTTTGCAATTTGATAATTTTCGTGATTAGGACAACTTCGGCTTGAAGAAGAAAATTATCGATTTTGACAAAGATGATGAAGGGGACTGGTTCGCCATTTTAGGTTGTGGTCATACGCGGCATGTGCGACATAACCCGCCCTGGTTTTAATCGACCATGGGTGGAGCATGCCGAATGCCGTGAGGAATATCTGGGTTTTGAGCTTAATTGTAAGAAGTGTGATGATCCTGGTTAAAAAATAAGCATAAATTCGGCAATAATACTTGAAAGACCTGTTTTGTAGCGCTAGATTTAATAAGGCTACATTTTCTATAAAAGGCATTAAATGTAATATTTTTTGTCAGGGTTTTATCAACAACAGGATAGATATTCAGCTCCTTTTTTTCATGCTCTGAGTTAGCGTGAACCTTCCCCCGTTGAGCGCTGAGGAAGGTTTTTTTTTGCAGCTAAATTTGTAGATTTAAGGCGTTAAGCCTTTTTTTAGTGGAGCAGATTTAATTTTGCTGTATTCAGACATTGAGCCATCATAAATTTTTACCTGCTCAAAACCTAAGCGGCGTAAAGTAAAATAACTTTGTGAAGCTCGATGCGCGGACTGGCAGTATAGAGTGATGGGTGTATCTGATTTATTGATCCCCAATTTCTGTAATTGTGTTTTTAATATGGCGTCGTCCTGCATCTTAAATGCATTATTAAAATTAACGGATTGTAGCCATTCCCACCATTTTGCCCCGGGGATATGTCCGCTTCTGGGGTAACGCGGGTGTCCCGCATATTCTTCCTTGCTACGAACATCAAGCAATATGTTTTTATTATTGAACTTACTATTAAGTATTTCTTCAATTGTGACAGTACTATCGCGGCCGGTTTTCATATTGGCTTTATATTGAACGGCTTTTATATTTCGAACGTCTGCAGTCACTTTTTTTCCTGCAAGAATCCACTTCACCAACCCACCATTCAAAAGTGAAATATTTTTATGGCCAAGTTTTTCCAGCTCCCAGAAGAGACGGCTTGCATTCAAGCCTCCCATGTCATCATAAATAACAACATGGTGTTGAGGTTGAATACCCAGTAAACCTAAAATTTTAATAATATGGTTTTTTCCTGCACTAAAGCTGGCGCCTTTCTTGTTGCGTATATTGATAGCAGCATACGGCAGGTGTGTAGAACCCGGGATATGAAAACGTTGGTATTGTGTGTCGTCAGACATATCAATAAGACGAATGGATGAAGAATTTATGTTTTTTTCCAGCCAGTTAATATCAACAAGAAAAGAGGAGGAGGCAAAGGAAAAATTTGCGTTAAAGAATAAAAACAGGAAAAGTAATTTTTTTAACATGATTTTTTGTTTTCTTTTACAGGTAACAGGGTTGTTTCATCTATTATATTAAAGTTAGAGCTTCATGAGGTAAATTTTATTTAAATATAAACAATTATTTTGTGATTTGTTCCCATTTTATTTTTCAGTAGAATCTTTACACTAAGGACAGCCCCCCTTTCAGGAATTATTGTTATGGACAAAAACGAACAAATTTACGAAGTTATTGAGAAAGCGATTGAGAGTCAAACTGCTTTTGGCGATTTATTAACACCTGATGAAAAGCAGACATTAATTGACCGCGGCACTGTTCATTCTGCAGTAGTTGGTGAAGTGTTATGTAAACAGGGAGAGAATGATCGTCGCATTTTTATTATTGTCATGGGTGAAGTAGAAATTAGCGAAGGCAGCAATGAAAACCAGGTTGTATTAGCGCATTTAAAACGTGGAGAAGTTTTTGGTGAGATTTCAGCCTTATTTGATTCACCGCGAATTTCAAATGTGAAGGTAACCAAACCCAGCGTATTATTAATTATTTCAGGTGAAGTATTTGAAAAAGTCATTACCGGGCGTTCAGCTTTATATAGTGCAATACTTGAACGTTATAATAACCGCTTAAGTGAAACAGCATTACGTAGTGTTGATTTATTTCGCCACCTGGATAAAAGCGCGTTAAAGCCGTTGATTGATGCATCGTCAATTGCCAGCATTCCTGAAGGAGGGGAGATTGTACGTGAAGGAGAGGCGGGAGATTATTTTTACATTATTATTCGTGGTACCGCACGGGTTTCTCATAACATGGGAGAGAGTACGATTAATCTTGCGCTGATGCACTCGGGAGATTATTTTGGCGAATGGTCGGTTTTAACAGGAGCACCTCGTGCAGCGACAGTTTCTGCTTTGAACCGCGTAGACATGTTGCGTATTGAACGTAGTGCTATGTTGGAGTTTATTCAGAAACAACCTGATGTTGGCGAAAGAATTGATTTAGTTGCGCATAATCGGCGTGAGAGATTGACGGGGTCAGGAATTCCCGATTCACCGGAACAGCTGAAACAGATGGTACAAAATATTGAAGATGTTATTCAAAATGGATTGAATGAATAAAGTGTCTTTTTATTTTTATGTTTTTTCTTAATATTTAAGTTAATCTTGGCAAATTGCATGTTTAGATATTAAAGAGAAAGAGATGGATTCCTGCCAGGCATTAATATCAAAAATAAGATTAGAACATGAAGCTGGATGTCTGGTTCTGCCTTCATTACCTGAAATTGTCGTTCGCGTGCGTCAGGCTGTGAATAATGAAGATGTGAATCTTGGTAATATTGTAAAAATAATCCAACTGGATCCTTCTTTAACTGCACGTTTAGTTCAAATTGCAAACTCTCCTTTGTATCGAAGTCGACAACCCGTAGAAAATTGTTTAATGGCGGTAAACCGACTTGGCCTGACCACAACCCGTGATTTAGTGACATGTTTAGTTTTAAACAATGTGTTTAATGCTGAAAACAAAAAGTTAAGCGCTAAGCTTAAAAAGCTTTGGCAGCATAGTTGCCATGTTGCGGCGATTGCTTCAACTATCGCAAAAGTCACACCAAATTTACATGAAGACACTGCGTTGCTTGCTGGTCTGTTACACGACATAGGTGTTTTACCCGTACTGCATTATGCCGCTGATTTTCCGGATGTGTTTCAGTCGGAAGAAAAGCTGAATTTTGTTATTCAGAAATTGCGCGCACCACTGGGACAAAAAATTTTACAGGAATGGAATTTTGATAGGGTCTTAAGTGATGTTTCTGCACAAGCCGAAAACTGGTTACGTGATAGTAATGAAGCAGCTGATTATGTTGATGTTGTTATTGTCGCTCAAATACACAGTTATTTCGGGATTGAGAATAATGTCAATTTACCCCCTTTGTTGTCGACACCGGCATTTCTTAAATTAGGCTTGAGTAAACTGGGGCCTGATGCCAGTTTAGAAGTTTTATTTGAAGCTGAGCAAGAGATTAGAAGTATCATGGCTATGTTGGGGTAACCTGAATATACTATATGTATACCTTGGCATAGCTTTCGCATAAAATAAATATAAATTGAATTACCCGGATAGTTTTGAGGAAAATGTTTATGTATTCACGAATTATATTACTGGTAACTGCATTATTAATGAATAGTGTCGTTTTTGCAGAAGAAATTAATCTACAGCTAGGAAGCAAAACTGCAAGATTTATGTATCTTACAGAAGCTTTTGGACAGGATTTTGGTCGTCTCGAACTCGAAGCCGGATTTTTATATAACGAGAATGGGGATTCACTGTTAAATGTCGGTTTATTGGTTCGTGGTGAGAGTGTTTCGGTGCCACTTATTGTGGCTATTGGTGCTCGTGCTTACTATGCAAAGGTTGACATATATAATGTAGGTGCAATTGCTATCGGTGGTGATTTGTTGTTGTCACCAGAAACCTGGGGTGGTTTAGGTGCCGGGGTTTACTATTATACTGCGCCAGGTGTTGTCTCTTTTTCTGATGCGGATGGTTTAAGTGAATACGGTGTTTATGTGAATTTTCAAATTACTCCACAGGCAAGAATAGCTGTAGGTTATCAAGAAATTGATACATCAATTAAAAATGCTTCAACGATAGTCATTGATAAAGGTGCTTATTTTGGACTTAATCTAAATTTTTAAATTGATGTAAGGAATAAACTAAAGAATAGCCGGGGGCAAAATATTGCCCCTGACTTAATGCTCTTTTTAGAGAGCCATATCTTTCAGTGCTTTTAAAGGCTGCACTTTAACAACATTACGTGCTTTTTTCGCTTTGAAAATTGTTGCTTCACCCGTGAACGGGTTGATGCCTGGACGTGCTTTTGTAGCTGGTTTACGTACAACTTTAACTTTCATTAAGCCAGGCACAGTGAATACACCCGCACCATTTTTGCGAACGTGACCATTGATAATGTTCGATAACTCATCAAAAACCATAACAATTTCTTTCTTTTTGAGTTCAGTACGTTCAGCCAGCTCTGTAAACAGTTGAGATTTAGTGAATGGTTCCTTGATTGCTTTTACCGTAGGTTTTTTAGCAACTGCTTTTTTCTTGGCAGTTTTCTTTTTGGCTTTTTTCTTAGCGGCCATGTCTGCTCCTAATATTAGAGTTAAGTTGATTAGAGTTAAATTGAATTAAATAAATTCTATTTATTAAAGATAAGTATCATGCTTCATATGCATTAAAGAAGCTTTGACGCTACTATACCTGTATTTATCAACAAAAAACAATTTTTGTTAAATGTTTTTTAATTATTTTTATAGATGTAATCATATCAATACAGGGTGGTTGCTGTGAAACAAAAGATCTGTGATTTTAAAAGCCTTGCAGAATTGTCATGCAAGGAATTTATTGTGAAAAATGATGTACTTAAGAAGGATGCATTTCTTATCTATTTTAAACAGCGCTGTTATGCTTACGAAAATAGTTGTCCTCACACAGGGGTAAACCTCAACTGGCAAAAAGAACAGTTTTTTAGTCTTGATGGACTTTTTTTACAATGCAGTTTGCACGGTGCATTGTTCGAGCCTGATAGTGGAGTGTGTATTCAAGGCCCTTGTCTGGGTAAGCGTTTAAAATCAATTAACACCATTATTGATGGTGGTAGTATCTATATGTCTGAATGAGATAATCTTTTTGAAATTTGATTGGTTTAGCGGGGTTTATTCATGAAATGATTGTAGTTGGACAGGGAATTGCATATCTTTATTAAAGAAAACAGAGAATTAGCCGACAATTTAAAAAAATGATACTGTTTATTAAATATGAAAAAGCAAAAAAATAAAAATAGCGTTTTTAATAATTTCATCCCGAATTATTTTGTATCCATAGCAATCAGCTTAATAGTATTAACTTGCCCTGTAGCGGTAAGTGCGGCTGAGTATGTCTATATTAGTGATAATTTGCGGGTAGGGGTGAGAACAGAGCCTGTAAGTGGAGTGCCACCTATTGGCGTAGTTTTTACCGGGATGCGTCTTGAGGTTCACGAACGAGTAGATGGGTATTTAAAAATTACGACTGATAAAGGCTTATCGGGCTGGATAAAAAATATTTACGCAACTAAAAAAGCACCGGCAATTATTCAACTTAATGCATTTCGTGTGAAATATGACAAGTTGAAAAAAGAACTGTCTCAAGGTGGAGATACCGCCGCTATTCTGGAAAAAGCAAATATAGCGTTAAATCAACAAGTGGATGAACTCAAAGCGGAGCGCCGTGAATGGTCAAAGGAACGGGCAACATTAATGGTGAGTCAATATAAGGAGTCGTCCTGGTTTTGGATTATAGAAATTCTTGTTTTGGTCGTGTTAAGTTTTGTTGCGGGTGTTTATTGGTATAAATCACAGGTTATGAAGCGCCTGGGTGGATTAAGAGTTTAGCTAATATTTTTTAAAGATGGCTGAGCTAAATCAGGCACAGAGTGTATCTACCATTGCGTCCAGCGCACTATTTTCTTCCATTACCGCAGTGAGAGCCTTTTCAACATCCGTTTCAGATAATTCAAGTTGCCGGCATAATTCTGCTGAAACCGTTTTATCATCAGAGTCGGATAATCCATGGGCTGACAGTGCTTGTCCGGCAAGTTGAGTCAGCCAAACGTAGGTTGCTTGTTTACCGCTATATTTAGCTGTGTGATGCTCTCCGACTACAATCGTAATTTCTTCGGGCATGTTCCAGTATTCCATCAGGTGGTGACCAATAGTGGAGTGGCTGCAGCCAAATAAATTTTGTTCTGTTGTTATTAAAGATTGTTCAGGTCGGCTGGTAAGCAACTTGTTAAGCCAGTCAAATTCTGTTTGAAATATATTCCCCATAATAACGATGCCAATGTTATGCAATAAGCCGGTGATGTAGGCAATGGATGTTGGTGGACGAAAATGAGCGGGCATACGTAATGCAAGTTGTTGGCAGAGTGCGGCACGATATGTCGCTTCTTTCCAAAAGGTATTCATACTGAGTCGACCGTTTTGTGGAAGTGTAAAAGCTCGACCAAGTGCTGCACCAAATGACATATAAAGCACAGTCTCATAACCGAGCACTCTGAAAATAGCATCTTGTAAATTATTTATCTGACCATTGAATCCAAACAAGGCTGAATTGGCATAACGTAATATTTGAGCCGTTAAGACAGGATCATTGGAAATAATACGTACCATGTCATCAACCGTGCCCTCAGGATTTGCCTGTAGTTCGAGTAAGTTAGCGGCGACTGAAGGCATAACGGGAAGGTGCTCAATACTTTTTAATTGTTCGAGCAAGTTTTTGTTTATGTTTGTAGCTGATGAGGGGGTAGATTTGTTTTTGTGAGAAAAGATGCCTCCTATAAGGGCATTTTCTATCATTAATTGCATATCCCAGATATCAACCTGAATACGTTCAAGCGGATTGTCAGTGACCAATAAAATTTTAGATTGGGTACTCATGGGTTCATCGATAATTAACTGTATGCCATTGTTATGTTGCACGTTGATTAACGCTGTTTTATTAAATGGCTTAGTTTTTGTATTTTTTAGTGCAGAGAGCGTTTTATCTAATTCCTTTACACTCATAAACCTCAGTTCAGGACGCTCTATTAGTGTCTTTAGAGTGAGTAAATCAAATTGGTGCTCATTGTTATAGATTGCCATAACAATACCTGATGTGTCTTTTAGGAAGCTGGTAGAAGCATGTATTTGATTCATGTTTTTCGGGTTTACTGCATCAACCAGCTGATAAGGAACATCCTGATTGGAGAGTACGGTTTGAATAATTGAAGAAAGTAGCATGTGGTGGTTGCTTGTTTGGCTCAGCTTAGGGTTATTGGGTCTTATGCAGACTTGATAGATATGTTTTATCGACACTTCCCGGAAATTCTTTATGGTTTATGACGAAGATGTGATGGATTTAACAATCTGTTTTCAATCTCCTGTAAATTGCAGAAGAATGGGTCGAAGGCAGTGACATCTCAGAGGATAGCTGCTAAAAAGTGGTAAAAAGAAAGACAAATTTCGTGCCACAATGTTTCAAACGTCTATCGGACACTTATATTTCAGCCAATGAAGGCAACTTAAGATTTAAGGTTATATCGTTATATGAGTAAAAAAGAAAAAATTACAATCGAACAGCTCAAAGCCTTTGAGCCTATTTCAATCTTATCTACCGAACGTTTGGAAGAATTACAGGGCCTGGTTGATGTTGAAGAGTTAGGTGTGGGTGTCACTGTTTTCCGCGAAGGTGATGTTGATAATCAAAGTGTTTATTTGCTCAATGGTGACGTACAACTTACCTCTATTTCAGATCGGAGCCTTAATACGCTAATTACTTACAAAGTAAATGATGCTAAACATCCGCTTGCAGAAGGGCAGCCGCGACAAATGACCTGTACCGCGATGACTCTGGCGAAAGTCTTACGTATTGATAATAGTATTCTTGATTACATGTTGACCTGGGATCAGCTTGCTGTTGCTGAGGAAAAAGAAGTAGAAGAAGTAAAAAAAGAAGTAAAAGAAGTAAAACCCTCTGATTTTGATAAAACGATTATTATTAACCCAGAGGAAAAAGAAGCATTTATGGGTTCAGCAATAGATAAATTAATTATAACTGACTCAGCTGAAAAGAATTTAACGGCAAATGATTCTGTTTCCGATAATTTAATTATTGATAATTCATCTGCAAATGATCTAACAACAGATAATACTGATTCTAATGAAGGAGATGGGCGTAACTGGATTCGCCGTATGCGTCATATTATGGCATTTAAAAATATGCCGGCTGCAAATATTAAAAGCCTGTTGCAAAGAATGGAAACCATTCCTGTTGACGACAATGAAGTCATTATTCAGCAAGGTAGCCCCGGGGATTATTATTATGTTTTAACTGAGGGCGAAGCATTAGTTACCCGAACAGTTGAATTAGCAACCCTGGGAGCGGGTGCCAGCTTTGGTGAAGAAGCATTATTATCAGGCTCAAAGCGTAATGCTTCAGTTACCATGACAACATCAGGACAGTTAATGCGTTTAGCTAAAGCTGACTTTAATGAACTGCTGAAAGAACCATTACTTGATCGTGTTACTCCTGATGAAGCCCAGGTACGTGTTGCAAAAGGAGACACCTGGTTAGACGTTCGACATGTTACTGAGTTTAATCATAGTCATTTACAAGATGCAATAAATATCCCGTTGCATGAATTGCGCATGCGAATGAAGGAACTGGATAAGGAAAAAGAATATATTTGTTATTGTGGCACTGGTCGGCGAAGTTCGGCCGCCGCTTTTTTATTAGTGCAAAAAGGCTTTAAGGTTGTGGTCTTACTTGGTGGGGTACAAAAAATACCGCAGTTTTTAATTAAAGGTTAATCTATAAGAATATAGTGAGTACCCCGGTGTAACCATAAAGTTGATCACCGGCAATTTCCCCATTGGCATAAAATCCGGCAATAGGTATATCACCCAGCACTTCGTTGATCATTTTTAATTCTTCTGAATTTTCACCAAATAAATTTTTGCCCCGGCCTAAACAGGAAATATAAAGTGCACCTTTAGCTTGTTGTTTGCCTAAACGTTTTTTAATGTCATGCAGCATCCGTAACATATCCTGAATCGCAGTCTGTCCATCACGTTTGCAAAATATAATGGCACTGTCTGCTTTCATATCGTCAGCGATGGCGAGGTATTTATTTTCGCTATCAATACCAATGATATCCCTGACCAGGTAGTTACCCATGTCACTTCCTTTTACTGGAAAAGCGGCAAAGATGTAACCTGCAGCACGATCAATATCTCGCGCTAAAACATCCCCTATTTCTTCTTTAAAAACCTCCAGAGCCGGACGTTTATCAATGCTCATTGCAATGTGATGATCACATTGAGTTAAGGTATGTGTTTCGCCTGCGGGAGTAATAGGCGTGCAACCCTGGCTAAGACCGGTAATGATTTGTGTATTTTCATCAAAGACAATGCCGGATATATCACCTTCAGTAATATCATTGGCGATTTGAAAAAAATGACTACTCGATGAAGTAATACCGCCAACAAGATAACTGTTGCTTATTTTATCAGGCAGGTTGTTTATGTGTTCAGTTACTAAACCGTTGCGAGGATCAGCATGTACCAGAGCAAGACTCAATCCATTACTTTCAGTTGATAACCCGGGCGCATTTTCCATACCATTAAAAACAGTAAAAGATCCTTCGGGAAAATCTGCCAGCATAATGGTAACGGCTGGCTGTTCATATATTTCCTGGTTATTACTACAAATACCTTTGCCAATACTGCCTATCCAGTTTTTGATATTGGTTTTAAGTTTTAACTCCTCAAGTAAACGGCTGAGTTCAATGGCAAAAGAATCAGTGGCATAAATAAATGCGACATTTGCTTCAGCAGGAATATCACCGAGTTGTTGTAAAAGATCTTTGGCGGATTTTTGCCAGTCTTTTTCAATGCTGGTTGCGCTAAGGAAAAGTTTCATTACTTATGGCTGTCTCAATTAAATAATGTTGTTGCTAATTGTACTAATAAAAAAGCCGGAACCGTATTAATCGGTCCCGGCTTTTTTAGAATTAGCTAAAAGTTATATTAAGCTGTTTTCTTTTTTTCAATTAAATTATGAATTACCGGATTAAGGATCAGTTCCATTGCAAAACCCATTTTACTACCGGGTACAACAATAGTATTTGGACGAGACATGAATGAATCCTGAATCATATTTTGCAGGTATGGGAAATCGACACCATCAGGATGACGGAAACGAATTACAATAAAACTTTCATCCGGTGTTGGAATATCACGCGCAATGAATGGATTTGAAGTATCAACCGTTGGAACACGTTGGAAGTTAATATCTGTTTTTGAGAATTGTGGTGTAATGTAATTTACGTAATCTTCCATACGACGCAAAATGGTATCAACAATGGCTTCAGCTGAATAACCACGTTGTGAATTATCACGATGAATTTTTTGAATCCATTCAAGATTAACAATAGGTGTTACACCGACAAGTAAATCAACAAATTTAGAAACGTCAGCTTTATCATCCGCTGCACCACCATGCAGACCTTCATAGAATAAAAGATCAGATTTTTCAGTAATGTCTTCCCAGGGAGTAAACTGACCCGGAGTAAGACTGGTACTCAGACGTGCGTTATGTTCAGCCGCTTCTTCATCACTGTGCAGGTAATAACGGCGTTTACACTGACCTTTTTCGCCATAAGCTTTAAATGTATCCGCTAAAACATCAAAGTGGTTAGCATCCGGACCAAAGTGGCTAAGGTTTTTACCTTGCTTGGCAAAGACTTCAATTTGCTCTTTCATTTCGGCACGATCAAACTTGTGGTAGCTATCACCTTCTACAATGAGCGGGGTAATTTTTTCACGGAAGAAGATATGTTCAAACGCGTTTTTAACGGTTGTTGTACCGGCACCTGATGAGCCAGTCACAGCAATGACAGGATGTTTAGCAGACATGGAAATACTCCTTAAAAGATCTTTATATAAATTGTATTGAATTCGGTTAATTTAGGTATTCGCATACCGCGCTTGTTAAGGGCGCTTTATCGGCATAAATTAATTATTTGTGTGAGCCGGAAAAGTCGCATATTTTATGCAAAACCAGCCCAGAAGTCGAAACTTATCTTCGATTAAGCAATTAGAGGATAATTTGAGATTATTCGTTAATATACAAGATGGCAGAATTTAAGCACCATTTATAGCTTTTTCAGGTTTTTTCGCGTGAAATGGCTCGGTGACCGATATCTGTACGGAAGTTCATGCCATTCCAGCTAATTTTCTTGACTGCTTCATAGGCTTTTATCTGGGCTTCACTCACCGTTTTACCCAGACCAACGGCACATAATACGCGGCCGCCACTGGTGACAATTTGGCCATCTTTTTCAGCCGTACCGGCGTGAAAGACTTTGCTGTCTGGCGTTGCCGCAGGAATACCTGAAATAACATCATCTTTGGCATAATCAGCAGGGTATCCACCCGCTGCAAGCACGACACCAAGTGCTGCTTGTGAATCCCAGTCAATTGAAGTTTGATCCAGTTTTTTATCCAATGCGGCATTACATAATTCAACCAGATCAGATTGCAGGCGCATCATAATCGGCTGAGTTTCCGGATCGCCAAAGCGGCAGTTGTACTCAATTACTTTGGGAGTGCCATCCGCGGCGATCATTAACCCGGCATACAGGAAACCAGTGTAAGGATTTCCCTCCGCTGCCATGCCTTTAACGGTAGGTTCGATCACTTCAGCCATAATACGGGCATCAATTTCAGGCGTAACCACAGGTGCAGGAGAGTAAGCACCCATACCGCCGGTATTAGGCCCCTTATCGCCTTCAAGTGCCGCCTTGTGATCCTGGGAGGTGGCCATCGGTAAAATGTGTTCACCATCGACCATCACGATATAACTGGCTTCTTCACCTTCAAGAAACTCTTCAATCACCACACGGTGGCCGGCATCACCAAAGGCATTACCTGCCAGCATATCTTTAACCGCAGTAATGGCCTCATCTTCCGTCATCGCGACAATGACGCCTTTACCTGCCGCCAGACCATCGGCCTTAACGACAATTGGCGCACCCTGTTCTTTGATATAAGCAACAGCCTCATCAATCTCGGTAAAGTTGCCGTAACTGCCCGTGGGAATGTTATGGCGAGCAAGAAAATCTTTAGTAAAAGATTTAGAGCCTTCCAGTTGCGCAGCACCTTGAGTTGGGCCAAAGCAACGTAAACCCGCTTCAGTAAAGGTATCCACAATACCTAAAACCAGGGGTACTTCGGGGCCAACAATGGTCATGTCAATTTTGTTATCAGCAGCAAAAGCTTTTAATGCCTCAATATCGTCCGCAGCAATAGCGACATTTTCGAGTTTTTCTTCATGTGCGGTACCCGCATTACCCGGTGCAACGAAGACTTTAGATACATTGTTTGATTGGGCTGCTTTCCATGCCAGGGCATGCTCGCGACCACCGCCGCCAATAACGAGAACTTTCATAGTTTTGCCTGATATTTTGGTGAGGGAGCGACCTTAGCGGATTGGCGGTGAATTTTCAATTGGTCGGCTCTTTAGGCCGACATTTTTGTATGGTCACTGCGTGGCTGAGATCTTATGTCCGGTTTCGGCCGGACAGCCGAACCGGTGGCTGACCGGTAGCAGGTATCTTTCTTTTGCTTGTCCAAAAGAAAGTAACCAAAGAAAAAGACACCCGAAAACTTGTTGGGATTTCCAATCCCAATACCCTCACCTCAAAAGTAAAACAGGCACTCGCGAACTCGCACGGTGCTCCGCACTTTTTCGTGCTCAGACAAACGCTCGCTATGATCCTGTTTTTCTTTCGATGCTCGGCTGCGTTTTACGGGATTGAATCAGTTAGATATGTATTAACGCTTTGCTAAGCGTAGCGTCCTAGTTCGCGAAAGCGAACGAATTGAGCTGATTGTTATGTGCATTTCATAAGCTCAACAAGTACTTTGTAAAATGGTCCTAGTGGACTCATTGTATTTTTTTCATAAACTTTGTAATCAGCGATATGATCTGTCATTCCATTTAAGCTCTCATGCCATGGTGAATTGTGTGTCACGATAGTACTTTTTTTGTTCTCAGGAAATTGGTCTGCTGTTATATCAACAATTAATGTATCCCTTTGTAACCACGCATGAGAACTCCAATTCGAATCATCTATGCCGTTCCCCCTATCTCCAAGCATGTAATTGAATGGTTCTTCTCCAAGATCAATAAGGTAAGTTCCTAGTAGCAGTGTTGCATCCCCGCAAGCACCATTTGGGAACTTTGCCATACATATTGGACGTTGTTTTTGGTTTGTTGACTCAATAGCTTTCCGAAATCTGGAGGCAATATCTATGAGATTATCCATTACTATTTACACATAACGTTTTTAATAACTAGTAAAATAAAGTGTTGCGAGGAATGAGCGGCACTTTATTTTGTCCATGTTAATTTTATTGTTAGGACTTTTTTTGTTTTAGGGGGCTAAAGGTTTTAACTTATTTGAAAAGCGAAAACATGTGCCATTTGCCCCATCATAATCATAACTCTCAATTTTATTATTTACTGTTATTATTCTCAGAGTGCAATCAAGTTCGACTGGGTGTGCATCGACTTTAAAACCAACATAAGATTCTCTAGTTGTCCAAATATAAATTTTCTTTCCTAGAATGTTTGATTCTTTAGATGGCATTCCTAAGTATGTGACAGCTTCAGAGATATTTTTATCGATCAATTTTGGAAATGCTTTATCAAAGGTTGAAAAACTAGTGGCGCATCCAAACAATGTAATTGCAATAACATATAGGATTATTATTTTTTGTCTATTCATATTTTGGTTCCAATAGTATTTCTTGTTTTTTTGTTAGGATCATGAATCACTTCTATATTAAATGTTTACTGGTTTAAATTTTCTGCGATATAGTTGTAAATATGACCGATTTGCATCGTTAGTAGCTTAATCATAGCACTAATATTTGATACCAACCTATCCCCGTGAGACGCAGCCGAGCATCGAAAGGAAAACAGGATTATAGCAAGCGTTTGTCTGAGGGCGAAATAATGCGGAGCATCGCCCGAGTTCGCGTCGCGCCTGTTTTTGTTTTGAAGCGCAGGGAATTGGGATTGAAAATCCCAACAAGTCTTCGGGTGTCTTTTTCTTTGGTACCTTTTTTTTGCACCCCAAGGGCACTTGTCACTTTGTTCGGGCGAACAGCAAAAGAAAGATACCTGCTACCGGTCAGCCACCGGTTCGGCTGTCCGGCCGAAACCGGACATAAACCTACGGCTTATTATGATACCGCATATATTTTATCGTCTCATAAATTCCAAAAGTTAAAC
>CAZZIS010000028.1:0-32461 GCA_964654445.1 uncultured Thioalkalispiraceae bacterium | reverse complement strand
AGGGGAACAACGTGTGGCCCACATGGTTCCCGGGTAGGTTGCTTGAGGATTATGGCGACATAATTCCAGATGAATGACTGTCCACGACAGACCCCGGCTTATCGGCCAACGCCATTTTTTTCTTTATTCCCCTATTAATTCTAGATTAATTTACTCAATAATTGATTATTAAATGAACAATTTTATCCTAGGGTAGTTATTATTCTACTTTAGGTAGGTATTGTAACTTGTTGTTTTTAATAGATTCTCTAAGTTAGAAATTTCTCGAAATTAAGTCAGCTCCACCCCACAAAAATGCGCTAAGTCATTGTCCTATAAGCAAAATGTGGACTAGTCGACTTGCAGAGTGGTAATTTTGTGACTATAGTGTCAACAAGTGGATCAATGTGGGTAGAAGTGGATCATAAAGGTTTTAAGAAACTTTAGGTCTGTTTCTAAAATTGGAGGGGTCGGAACTTGTTCCGAGGAGTTAATACACTAAACCTGGACGCGAAAGGTCGCATGGCTGTGCCGAGCAAATATCGGGAAAGCTTGCAGTCTCAGTGTGCCGGTCAGTTAGTGGTCACTGTTGATCGCAGTGATGCCTGCTTGTTGCTTTATCCTTTACCTGAATGGGAAGAGATTGAGCGTAAACTTGTTCGTCTTGGAAACCTCAATAATCAAGCCCGCCGTTTACAACGCTTACTCATTGGTCACGCGACTGAAGTCGAAATGGATAACAACGGACGAATTCTCCTCCCTCCACCACTTAGAGAATTTGCGAACTTAGATAAAAGAATCGCATTGACCGGCCAGGGTAATAAGTTTGAAATCTGGGATGAGCAAACCTGGATTTGCGAACGTGATAGTTGGGTGAGCAATAATAATACAGATGAAGCGCTTTCGGCTGAACTGGAGTCTTTATCCTTGTGACCGCGAGCACATCAAGTATGCTTATTCACAAGCCAGTTCTACTGGAGGAAACACTCACCGCACTAAATATTAAACCTGATGGTTGTTATGTTGACGGTACCTTCGGTCGCGGTGGTCATAGCCAGGAAATTATTAAGCAGCTCGATGAGCGCGGTAAGTTACTCGCTTTTGATAAAGACCCTCAAGCAATTACAACAGCAAATGCTATTGCTGCGAATGATGAGCGTCTTCAGGTTAAGCAAGGTTCATTCACTCAACTCGAACAAACAGTTAATGAATTAGGTTGGAAAGGAAAGGTCGATGGCATTTTCCTGGACCTTGGTGTGTCTTCACCACAACTTGATGATGCTGAACGTGGTTTTAGTTTCCGTTTTGATGGTCCTCTTGATATGAGAATGGATCCAGATAATGGTCAGTCAGCGGCCCAATGGTTAGCAAGTGCAGAAGAGCGCGACATTATGATGGTGTTGTTTGATTACGGCGAAGAAAAATTTGCACGCCGTATTGCAAAAGCGATTGTTGAAGCGAGGGAAGAACAACCGATTAATACTACAAAGCGATTAGCATCTATTGTTGCGGCAGCAAATCCATCGAAAGAAAGAAATAAAGATCCTTCAACGCGTACATTCCAGGCGATTCGTATTTTTATTAATCAAGAGTTAGAAGATTTAAAAACATGTTTAGCACAAGCAGTTGATCTCCTTGCTCCGGGTGGGCGCCTGGTAGTAATTAGTTTTCATTCATTAGAAGACAGAATTGTAAAACGTTTTATTCGTGATCAATGCAAAGGTGATAATTTTCCTTTGGACCTACCTGTACAGCATGCGCAACTTAATAAAAACATGAAAATGGTTGGTAAAGCGATTAAGTCAGGTAAAAAAGAATTAAATGAAAACCCTCGTGCACGAAGTGCGGTTATGCGTATAGCAGAGAAATTATCATGAAGGTAGTCATATTTTTAGCTTTGATTGTTTTAGCTTCATCACTCGGTGTGGTGTATGCAAAACATCAATCGCGTAAATTATTTGTAGAGTTAGATACATTAAAAAAAGAACGTGACGAAATGAATGTTGAATGGGGTCGTTTACAGTTAGAACAAAGCACCTTAGCGACACATAGCCGTATAGAAATGACTGCAAAGCAACGTTTAAAAATGGTTACACCTGAATATGAACAAATTTTAATTGTGAGACCAACTAAATAATATGAACCAGCAAGTTCACAGTCCTGTTAGTCATTTCCGCCTGCTGGTAGTAGTTGGAATTGTTTTTGCTGTGGCCGCTGTTATGTTATGGCGTGCTGTTGATTTGCATGTGTTGAATAAAGATTTTTTACAATCACAAGGTAATGCGCGTTACATGCGAACCATGCCAGTTGCTGCACATCGTGGTGTTATTACTGATCGACATGGTGCTCCTCTTGCAGTAAGCACACCAGTGGATTCTGTCTGGATTAATCCTGCTGAATTTATGACAGCAAGAACATCGTGGAACAGGTTAACAAGTTTACTTTCTTTAAATGCAGAAAAAGTTGAACGATTGGTGTTACAACGTGCGAAACGTGAATTTGTTTATTTAAAACGACATATTCGCCCTGCTTTGGCAGAACAAGTTGCTGCATTAAATATCAGTGGGGTTTATTTACAAAGAGAATATCGTCGTTATTATCCTGCTGGTGAAGTAGCTGCACATATTTTAGGTTTTACCAATATTGATGATGTTGGACAAGAAGGTCTTGAGCTTGCTTATAACGATTGGTTGCGTGGAAAATCTGGTCGTAAAATGGTGGTTAAAGATCGCCTGGGTCAAACCATTAAACATGTTGAGTCAATTCAAGCTGCACAACCGGGTAAAGATTTAACTTTAAGTATTGATCGTCGTTTACAATATCTAACTTATCGCGAATTAAGGCGTGCGGTGCTTCAATATAAAGCTAAATCAGGTTCAGCTGTTATTTTAGATACAAAAACAGGTGAGGTTTTAGCGATGGTGAACCAGCCATCCTATAACCCGAATAATCGCAGTAAATTAAAAAGTTCTGATTTACGTAATCGTGCGGTAACAGATGTGTTTGAACCTGGTTCAACGATTAAACCTTTTACTGTTGCAGCTGCATTAGAAAGTGGAAAATTCAAAGCAGACAGTTTTGTTAATACTAGCCCAGGATATTTTCGTATAGGAAAATATGTTGTACAGGATATCAGAAATTATGGTCGGATTAATTTATCTACTATTTTATCCAAGTCGAGTAACATCGGTGCAAGCAAACTTGCTTTAGCGATATCAGCTAAAAATTTAACCGATGTTCATTCTCGTCTCGGATTTGGTTTTACGACAGGCAGTGGTTTTCCAGGCGAAGTTGGTGGCATTATAAATATGCCAACAGAAAAACAATTGGTAGAAAGAGCAACGCTTTCTTATGGTTATGGATTATCCGTAACACCACTTCAACTTGTACGTTCTTACGCTGCTATTGCAAATAATGGTGTCATGCCTGCTGTGAGCTTTATTCGCGTTAATCGGGCAGAAAATGAAACAAGAGTTTTGTCTGAAAAATATGCAATACAAATACGTGAAATGTTAGAAGGTGTAGTAAGTAGTAAAGGTACCGGATCTCGTGCTGCTGTAGCTGGTTATCGCATTGCGGGTAAGACCGGTACAGTAAAAAAGGCCAGTGCAGGTGGTTATAGTGATGACAGCTATATAGCTGTGTTTGCTGGTATGGCACCCGCAAGTAATCCTCGTCTTGCTATGGTGGTGACTATTAATGAACCTCAAGGTGATGTTTATTACGGTGGCAAGGTTGCAGCACCTGTTTTTTCTAAAGTAATGTCTGGTGCATTACGTTTGCTGGATATTGCACCTGATAATGTAACAAATAAATCTGTTCAACTTGCGAAGTTGTTTGTGGGAGAGAAGATTTAATGAGCTCTCATACTAAACAATACTCAATGAATTTGAATGATTTATTAGCAGGGTATATCACAGACGATATGTTTAATGATATTAACGTTACAGGTTTAAGTCTTGATAGTAGAAGTATTAAAAAGAATGCTCTCTTTATTGCTGTCAAAGGTGAAACAGTTAGTGGTATTGAGTTTATTAATAATGCGATTGATCAGGGTGCCGCTGCTGTTTTATGGGAAGCGGATGCAACAATAGATGCCATTAAAATTAATTGGCGTAAAACGGCATCGAATATCAACGTCCCTATTATTGCTATCGACAATTTAAGCCAGTTAACAGGTGAGTTTGCAAGTCGTTTTTTTGGGAATCCATCAGATAAAATTTCTGTATGTGGTATTACAGGAACAAATGGTAAAACATCCTGTGCTGACTTTATTGCACAGGTGATGAGTGTTGATATACCTTGTGGATTAATGGGTACTTTAGGCAGTGGTATATATCCAGATTTAAAAGAAACAGGTTTTACTACGCCAGATGCTATTTCATGTCATCAGTGGTTAGCAGATATTGAATCAAATAATGCAAAATTTGCTGTGATGGAAGTTTCATCCCATGCTCTTATTCACGGGCGAGTCACTGGTATCCATTTCAATAGCGCTATTTTCACAAATTTAAGTCGTGATCATCTTGATTTTCATGGTGACATGAAAAACTATGCTGAAGCAAAATCAAAACTTTTTAAATCTACAGAATTACAAAATGCCATCATTAATGTTGATGATGAAGCAGGAAGAAATATTGCAGATGATTTAGCAAGTAATGTTCATTGTGTTCGATATGGTTTAGATAAAATATTTAATCCTGATGTATATGGTTGTGATATCAAATTAGATCAAAATGGTTTGTCGATGTATGTGAACACCCCCTGGGGAAAAGGGCAATTAGTTTCACCTGTTATTGGTTATTTTAACGCGAGTAATTTACTTGCTGTTTTATCTATCATGTTAATACAGGGTATTGAATTTACCAAAGCATTAAAACGATTAACGGCAATAAAAAGTGTATCAGGTCGTATGCAACGATTTGGTGGAAATGAAAACCCTTTGGTTATTGTTGATTTTGCACATACTCCTGATGCATTAGAACAAGTATTAAACTCTTTGCGTCAACATACTCAACATGATTTATGGTGTGTCTTTGGTTGTGGCGGCGATCGGGATAAAGGAAAGCGTCCATTAATGGGAGAAATTGCAGAAGATAAAGCTGATTATGTTGTTTTAACAAATGACAACCCAAGAAATGAGACGCCGGAAAAAATCATTGAAGATATTCAGGCGGGTATGAAAAGTGATGAAAATCTTACTATTGAAGGAAATCGTCATAGCGCAATTCATTTTGCTATTTCTCATGCAAAAGTTGGTGACGTAGTTCTAATTGCAGGTAAAGGACATGAAAATTATCAACTTATAGGTGATGAAAAACATCCGTTTAATGATGCAGAAGAAGTAAAGCAGCAACTTGAGGTGTGTGCAGGATGAATCAAGTTGATACTTTAAATTCTTTTTCCATGTCTGTTGATGAAATCGCCGGGATATTGTCGGCTGAACGAGTAGGCGAAGACATTAATGTAAAAGGTATTTCAACTGATACAAGGTCAGTTAAAGGTGGAGAGTTATTTCTTGCTTTAAAAGGCCCTAACTTTGATGGACATAATTTTGTTAAACAAGCCTTAGATAATGGTGCAGTTGCTTGCCTGGTTCAACATCCGGTTGATGCGGAACATTTAATTGTTACAAAAGATACACACCTGGCATTAGGTTTATTAGCAAAAGCATGGCGTCAACGATTTAAAAATCCTGTTTTAGCTATTACAGGTAGTAACGGGAAAACGACGGTTAAGGAAATGATTGCCAGCATTGTTAAGCAAGGTCAATCTGTTATGGCAACACATGGAAATTTAAATAATGACATAGGTGTTCCATTAACTTTATTTAGATTAAATGACAGCTATGATGCTGCAATTATTGAAATGGGTGCAAATCATCCGGGTGAAATTGAATATCTAACAAATATAGCTTTGCCTGATATTGCAATTATTACAAATATTGGTTCGGCTCATTTAGAAGGTTTTGGCAGTCTTGAAAATACAGCCAGGGCTAAGGGAGAAATTTTCCAGGGATTGTCTGATTCAGGCTTTGCAATAATTAATGCAGATGATCCTTTTATTAAATATTTTAGGAAAATTACGACTCGATTTAATGTTGTTAGTTTTGGTATTGAAAATAAAGCTGATGTGATGTGTCAATGGGATTCAACTACAGCGGGCTGTACGCTTCAGGTAATAACACCTGCAGGAGATTGTAAAATCAATCTTAAGTTGCTCGGCCGTCATAATGTGATGAATGCACTTGCTGCAATTGCAGCGACAATAGCGGCAGATATACCGCTGCAACAAATTGTTAAAGGGTTAGAGGATTTGCAACCTGTAAATGGTCGTTTACAAATAAAATCTGGTCTGAATAACAGTCGTATTATTGATGATACATACAATGCCAATCCAACATCATTACATGCAGCTCTAAATGTTTTACACGATTTTTCAGGTAAGCGGTTTTTAGCTTTAGGTGATATGGGTGAACTCGGTAATAACGCAGATAAATTACATGCTGATGCTGGAATTTATGCAAAAGAAACGGGTGTGGATTCCTTGTATTCATTTGGAAAACTTGCAGCTAAAGCTGCAAAAGAATTTGGTGGAAATGGATTTTGCTATGACAAGCATGAAGACATGATCGATGCACTTCGTAATGAGCTTTCACAAGACGTAACACTGTTAGTGAAAGGCTCAAGAAATATGCATATGGAAAATGTTGTAAATGCACTAACAATGGCAGAAAGGTAAACAGATGCTGTATCACTTAGCACAGTACTTACAAGAATTTTATAGCGGCTTTAATGTATTTAATTATTTAACGTTGCGGGCAATTCTTGGGATTTTAACGGCATTATTGATTTCTCTTTTAATCGGTCCTTTTATGATTAGAAAATTGAGTGCATATAATGTTGGTCAAACTATTCGTGATGATGGCCCGGAATCACATTTAAGTAAAGCAGGAACTCCGACAATGGGTGGTGCACTCATTATAGTTGCAATAGCAATTAGTACCTTATTATGGGCGAATTTGGAAAATCGCTTTATCTGGGTTGTGATTGTTGTGATGTTTATGTATGGCGCAATCGGTTGGGTTGATGATTATAAAAAACTTGTTAAGAAAGATCCTAAGGGATTGGCTTCACGATACAAATATTTATGGCAATCAATCGCTGGCTTTGGTGTTGCAATTTATTTATTTAATTCAGCTGTGTCACCGGTAGAAACACAATTAATAGTTCCTTTTTTCAAAGATATTGTTATTCCATTAGGTGTGGTTTCATATGTGTTTTTTACATACTTCGTAATAGTCGGAACAAGTAATGCTGTTAATTTAACAGATGGTCTTGATGGTCTGGCTATTTTGCCTTCCGTTATGGTTGCTGGCGCATTAGGTATATTTACTTATCTATCTGGTCATGCAGGTTTTGCTGAATATCTTTCTATACCGTATGTCCCGGGTATTGGTGAACTCGTTATTTTTTGTGGAGCACTCGTTGGTGCGGGCCTGGGTTTTCTTTGGTTTAACACATACCCTGCAATGGTCTTTATGGGTGATGTAGGTGCCCTGGCGTTAGGTGCTGCACTTGGTGTTGTGGCGGTAATGGTTCGTCAGGAACTTGTCTTATTTATTATGGGTGGTGTATTTGTTGTTGAAACCTTATCAGTCATTCTTCAGGTTGTTTCGTTTAAATTAACGGGCAAACGAATATTTCGCATGGCGCCATTACATCATCATTTTGAACTTAAAGGATGGCCAGAACCCAGAGTGATTGTTCGTTTCTGGATTATTACGGTAATCCTTGTATTAATTGGCCTGGCATCATTAAAGATTCGGTAATGATAAATAGATGCTTGCAGAAAAATTACAAATAGAGAGAAATGACACAGATAATATGGATAGCTTGTCTCACAAACGTGTTCTTGTTGTTGGCTTGGGTAAAACCGGGCTTTCATGTGCGCGTTACTTAAGTGAGCAAGGTATTGAAGTTGCGATAACCGATAGTCGTGATCATCCACCAGCATTAGATGAGTTACAAGAAACCTATCCTGATATAGCTATATTTGTGGGTGGCTTTAATTCAGAAGCTTTTAAACGTGCTACTTGTTTAATTGTTAGCCCTGGTATATCACTACGTGAACCGTTAATTGCAGAAGCGCGTGCGCGTGGTGCAGAAATTGTTGGTGATGTTGAACTGTTTGCCCGTAATGTAAATGCACCGGTCATTGCAATAACAGGATCTAATGGAAAGAGTACAGTAACGTCATTGTTAGGTGAGATGGCAAAAGCTGCGGGTATGGATGTGAGAGTCGGTGGAAATATCGGTGTACCTGTTTTAGATTTATTACATGAACCTCGTCCTGATTTGTATGTGCTTGAATTATCAAGTTTTCAATTAGAAACAACAGATAGTCTGAATGCCTGCGCAGCTGCTATATTAAATATTAGCGAAGATCATATGGATCGTTATTATGATTTAAATGATTATACTGCAGCAAAAGCCAAAGTTTATTATGGAACAGGTACGTTGATAGTGAATCTTGATGATGAGCGTGTTATGGCGACAGCTAATCTAATAAGAAAAGGACGTAATCTATCAGGCTTTACTGCGAATAAACCTGAGGAAAAGCAATTTGGTCTCTGTGTTACCGGTGATAAGAATAATCAATTTTCCTTGTGTTATGGCAATGAACTGTTATTACCTCTATCTGAATTAAAGATCAAAGGGAAACATAATGCTGTCAATGCATTAGCTGCACTTGCTTTAGGTAAAGAAGCAAATATTCCTTTAAGTGCAATGTTAACTGCGTTAAAAAAATTCCCTGGCTTGCCCCACCGCAGTCAGTGGGTAGCGGAAAAAAATGACGTAGCCTGGTATAACGATTCAAAAGCAACAAATGTTGGCGCAACTATTGCGGCCATTAACGGTACTCAGGCAAATAACATAATACTTATTGCAGGTGGTCAGGCTAAAGGTCAGGATTTTTCACCATTAAAAAATGTTGTTAAAAATAAAGTTAAACATCTTTTCTTATTGGGTGAAGATGCAGGACTTCTTAATGCTGAGTTGTCACGTTATACAAAAGTCAGTTTTGTTAGTGATTTATCAGAAGCCGTTCGTAAAGCAAATGAAGTTGCAATTGCTGGAGATGCAGTTTTACTTTCTCCTGCTTGCGCCAGTTTTGATATGTATTCAGGCTATGAACAACGTGGAAATGCATTTATTAATGCAGTTAAGGAGGTATTACAATGAGCGTAATATTTTTACCACAAAACTATGCAAACAGATTTTCTGCTAAAGCTAAAGTTATTCCGCTCATAGAAAGTCTGGATCTTCCTTTACTATTAAGTGCTTTAACCTTGTTAGGCCTTGGCCTGGTAATGGTTGCATCATCATCTATTTCAATTGCTGAACGTCAACTATCAGAACCGTTGTATTATTTTTGGCACCAACTCTCATATTCAATAATTGGCCTTACTGCGGGCATTATTTTCTTTAAAATCCCTCTGGATTTTTTGCAAAAATCCGGGCCAATATTAATTGTTATTAGTATGGTTTTATTAATAATGGTATTTATTCCCAGCCTGGGTAAAGAAGTTAATGGCAGTATGCGTTGGTTGAATCTTGGTGTTTTTTCATTGCAGGTATCTGAGTTCGTTAAACTTTCTACAGTAATTTATCTTGCGGGTTATCTTGTTCGTCATAATGAAGAAGTACGAACAAATCTGAGTGGCTTCTTACGTCCTTTAGCTTTGATATTCATTATTTCATTATTATTGATTCTTGAACCTGACTTTGGTGCGGTGGCAGTTATTGCGATGACTGCAATGGGTATGTTGTGGTTAGGTGGTGCAAGTTTCTTTCAGTTCATATTCCTTATGTTGACTATGACAGCAGTATTATCACTGGTTGCTATATCTTCTCCATATCGTATGGAGCGTTTAACCACATTCATAAATCCCTGGGCAGATCCATATAATAGTGGTTTTCAGTTAACCCAGGCATTAATTGCATTTGGGCGTGGTGAATGGTTTGGTGTTGGTTTGGGTTCAAGCGTACAAAAATTATTTTACTTACCTGAGGCGCATACTGATTTTGTTTTAGCTGTGATGGCAGAAGAGCTGGGCTTATTTAGTGTCATGATTGTTATCGCACTTTTTTGTTTTATTGTTATACGTGCATTAATGATTGGACGTCGTGCTGAAAGACGTGAACGACCTTTTACTGCTTTTCTCGCATATGGCCTTGGTATCTGGCTGGGTTTACAAGCATTTATTAATGTTGGGGTAAATATGGGCGTATTACCAACAAAAGGTTTGACGTTACCACTAATGAGTTATGGCGGAAGTAGTTTGATTATTATGTGCATCGTTATTTCTATGTTACTTCGCGCAGATTATGAAACCCGACGCTTTGATCGTGCAACTCCATCTGAGAAAAGAAAAAGAAGTAAAAAAACGTCAGTAGGAGTTGTTTCATGGTGAAGACAGTAAAACATGTTCTGATTGCTGCTGGTGGAACAGGGGGGCATGTTTATCCCGCACTTGCGGTTGCTGATTATTTACGTGAGCAAGGCGTCAATGTGACCTGGGTTGGTACAGAAAAAGGGCTGGAGTCTCGTGTTATTCCTGCTGCCAATATTCCATTAGAAATTATTAGTATTAGTGGCTTACGTGGAAAAGGTTTTCTGAGTTTACTATTTGCTCCTGTGAAATTAATTTTAGCTATTGCACAGGTTATAAAAATATTCTTGCGGGTTAAACCGGATGTTGTTTTAGGAATGGGTGGTTTTGTGAGTGGGCCCTGCGGTCTAGCTGCATACATATTACGTAAACCTTTGTATCTGCATGAGCAAAATGCAATTCCCGGATTAACAAATAAAGTACTAAGTTATTTAGCAACAACCGTTATGCAAGCTTTTCCAAACAGCTTTAAAGGTAATAAAAATATTATCCCGACAGGTAATCCGATTCGTAAAGATATTTCAGAGTTGGCGATACCCGGGGACAGAATGATGAACCGTAAGGATAATATCAGGTTGCTTATAATTGGTGGTAGCCTCGGCGCACAAGCGTTAAATGAAAATGTGCCGCAAGCCTTGTCTGATATTAAGAAAGACTTACAACCAAATGTCTGGCATCAAACGGGTAAGAATAAACTTGCTGCAACTATTACAAATTACAAAAAAGTAAAAGTTGAAGCAAAAATTACTGAGTTTATCGAAGATATGGCTGAAGCTTATGAGTGGGCCGACCTTGTTATTTGTCGAGCTGGTGCCTTAACTATTTCTGAGTTAGCGAATGCGGGTGTAGCATCAATTTTAATTCCATACCCGCATGCTGTTGATGACCATCAAACTGCAAATGCACATTATTTAACAAATGTTGGTGCAGCTATTTTAATTCAACAAGAACAACTAATGCCAAAACTTAAAGAATCTATCACAGAACTTTTACAAGCGGGTAGAACAAGATTGATTGATATGGCTAAGGCTGCGAGAGAATTATCTAAACCAGATGCTACAAAGATTGTTGCTGAAGTATGTCTAGGAGTTTCTCATGGTTAAAAACCTTGATTTAGCACAACTTCGCGATGAACCGAGTATGGGACGTATTCGCTGTATTCACTTTGTGGGTATTGGTGGTGTTGGCATGGGTGGTATTGCTGAAGTTATGTTGAATTTAGGCTACGACATTTGTGGATCTGATTTAAATGAAAATGCAGTTACCCAGCGCTTAAGTAAATTAGGGGCCAGTATTTCTTTTGGACATACTGCTGAGAATTTACGTGATTGTGATGTTGTGGTTGTCTCAACGGCAGTAAAAGAAGATAACCCGGAAGTTATTGCAGCACATGAACAACGAATTCCTGTCGTGCCTCGTGCGGAAATGTTAGCAGAGCTAATGCGTTTTCGTTATGGCATTGCCGTTGCTGGTACACACGGTAAAACAACAACAACCAGCCTGGTTGCCAGTGTTTTAGCTGAAGGTGATTTTGATCCAACATTTGTTATTGGTGGTCGCTTGAATAGTGCCGGCACTAATGCACGTTTAGGTGAAAGTCATTATTTAGTGGCGGAAGCAGATGAAAGTGATGCTTCGTTCATGCATCTTCAACCTATGATGGCAGTTGTTACAAATATTGATGCTGATCATATGGAAACATATGGCGGAGACTTTGAAAATCTGCGTCAGACTTTTATTGAGTTTTTACATCATCTTCCTTTTTATGGTCTTGCAATATTATGTATTGATGATGAAGAGGTACGTAATGTCATTCCACAAATTAACCGACCAATTATTACTTACGGTTTTAGTGAAGATGCAGATATTCGGGCAACAAATTTAAAACAGGAAGGGTGTAAAACCTTTTTCTCTGTTTCAAAAAAAGACAACAAGAACTGGCTGGAAATAACATTGAATATGCCGGGTGAACATAATGTGTTAAATGCCCTGGCAGCAATTGCAGTTGCTAATGAAATTGGTGTAGATGCTGAATCAATTCAACAGGCCTTATTAAAATTTGAAGGTATTGGACGCCGTTTCCAGATTAATGGTGAGTATCAGGTTGGTGATGCGAAAGTAATGCATATTGATGATTATGGGCATCACCCGAGAGAAGTTGAAGCAACAATACAGGCTATTCGAAGTGGCTGGCCGGATAGACGTTTAGTTGTAGCTTTTCAACCACATCGTTATACCCGTACACGTGATTTGTTCGAAGACTTTACAGCTGTTTTAACAAATGTTGATGCTTTGGTTTTATTAGAAGTATTTTCTGCGGGTGAAGCAGTCATTGCAGGTGCTGATGGAAGAAGTTTAGCTCGTGCGATTCGTGCAAGAGGCCAGGTAGAACCTGTTTTTGTAGAAAATATCGAAGGGCTTTCATTGACATTAAAAGGTGTTTTAAAAGATGGAGACATCTTATTAACGTTAGGTGCAGGCAGTATTGGTGTGGCAGCAAATAAATTAAAAGATGAATTGGTTGCTGGATAATATGGGACTCGCAATGACAAACGACACTATGATATTTAAAGGCGTTTTATTAGAACAAGAGCCAATGTCACGTCATACATCATGGCGGGTTGGTGGTGTTGCTGATCGTTTTTATCGTCCTGCTGATATTAATGATTTGTCGTTGTATCTTAAAAGTCTAAACATGGATGAGCCTGTTTTCTGGTTAGGTCTGGGTAGTAACGTATTAATTACTGATGCAGGTATTCGCGGTACGGTTATTTGTACCAGCGGTGTTTTAAATGAAGTGAAAAAAATTGATGACACTCATATTTATGTTGAAGCGGGTGTGCCAAGTCCAAAGTTAGCAAAGTTTTCAGCCAAATTAGGATTAAGCGGTGCAGAATTTTTATCAGGTATCCCGGGAACATTTGGTGGAGCTCTAAAAATGAATGCAGGCGCGGTTGGTGGAGAGACCTGGGATATTGTTGAAAGTGTAGAAACAATTGATATACAAGGCGTAATACATAAACGAACGCCAGAAGAGTTTTCTATTGCTTATCGTCACGTTCAAGCTAAAGAAGAAAAAAGAAAAAGTGAATGGTTTGTTTCAGCAGTAATTAAATTGTCAAAAGGTGATAAAGAAGAAAGCTTACAGATAATTAAAGATCACCTTAATCGTCGTGGTGCAACACAACCAACACAACAACCGAATGCAGGTTCGGTTTTTAGAAATCCGGATGGTGATTATGCTGCAAGATTAATTGAAAGTTGTGGTTTAAAAGGGTTTTGTATTGGTGGTGCATGTGTTTCAGAAAAACATGCCAACTTTATTATTAACACCGGCACAGCGACTGCCAAAGATATTGAAAGATTGATTAAAGTCGTGCATGAAAAAGTACAACAACAACATGATGTTGATTTGATTCGTGAAGTTCAAATTATAGGTGAAGCTAATGACTAATATCGCTTCAGATATAAAAGCGATAGATTTAGGAAAAGTTGCTGTTTTAATGGGTGGCTGGTCAGCAGAGCGTGATGTGTCATTAAAAAGTGGCAAAGCGGTATTAAATGCTTTATTAGAAAAAAAAGTTGATGCACATAAAGTTGATGTTAAACGTGAATCAATATTTGATGATTTAAAAAAAGGTCAGTTTGATCGTGTATTTATTATTTTACATGGGCCTGGCGGTGAAGATGGTGTTATCCAGAGTGTACTTGAAATATTGCAGCTTCCTTATACGGGTAGTGGAGTGCTTGCTTCTGCTATTGCTATGGATAAATTACGTTGTAAGGAATTATTACAAGGTTCGGGATTGCCAACACCTGCATACATGAAATTGGAAGAAACAACAGATATGAATTATGTTGCAGCGACGTTAGGTTTTCCAATAATGGTTAAACCGGCACTTGAAGGCTCAAGTATTGGAATGAGTAAGGTTGAAGAAGAAATTGGTTTAAACAAAGCCTGGCAAGTCGCTTCCAGGTATGGAGATGACGTATTAGCTGAACAATGGGTTCATGGTAAAGAATATACCGTAGCAATATTAGGACAGACACCTTTGCCTGTTATACGTCTTGAAACCAAACGAGATTTTTATGATTATGCGGCAAAATATGATGATGATAATACGCTATATCACTGTCCCTGTGGTTTGAATGATGAAGAAGAATCTCAGTTACAACGACTGGCACTAGCTGCGTTTACTGCTGTTGGAGCTAAAGGTTGGGGGCGTGTTGATATTATGAGCGATGAAGAGGGTAAACCATCAATTATTGAAATTAACACTGTGCCAGGAATGACAAGTCATAGTCTGGTACCGATGGCAGCAAAAGCAAACGGTTTTTCTTTTGCCGAGCTTGTATTTAATATTTTATCTCAAACAATAGTTGAGGCGTAAAAATGTCACCTGCAATAAGACAAGCCGCATATTTCAAAAAGAAAGAATTACCATCTGTTTCGTTTAAATGGATGAATTGGTTGCTTCCATTAGTGTTTGCTTGTGTCGTTTTATTTTGGGCAGAAAATCATTTGAGCAATCCGGCTACGTTACCGGTTAATAAAATTCGTGTGCATGGTGCTTTTGTGAATGTTGATGAAGCGATGTTACACCGTGCCGTTAAAGGTGTCGTTGCCGGTGGTTATTTTAATGTTGATGTTGAACGTGTACGAGAAGTGGTTGAGCAACTTGCCTGGGTGAGTAAGGCTTCTGTCAGGCGAGTATGGCCAGACACGTTAAGTGTAAGCATTGTGGAACAACAACCGATAGCGATTTCTGATAACAAAGGACTTATAAATGCAAATGGGGATGTGTTTAAACCATTAAAGAAAACATTACCGAAATCGTTGCCTGTATTTGATGGTGATCCTGATTTAAATAAATTGATGCTATCGAAATATTATGAAATGAATAAGTTATTAGTAACAATTGATCGGAAAATTACTTACCTGAAATTTGATGCAAGACATGCACTTGAAATAAGACTGGATAATGGTTTAAAAATTGTACTTGGCCGGGAAGATAATTTACACAGATTGCAACGCCTTCTACGTATTTATCATAAAATTTTAGTGAGTCGTTTTGATGATATTGAAGTAATTGATTTACGTTATACCAACGGTATGTCGATAGGCTGGAAAAAGAATTTAAAAAATACTAAGGGATCGTCAGGAGACATGAATCATGTCTAAGAAAATGGAAAAAAATCTTATTGTTGGGTTGGATATAGGAACATCTAAAGTGGTTGCTATCGTGGGTGAAATCACACCTGATAATGAAGTTGAAATTATTGGTTTAGGTTCTCATCCTTCACGCGGTTTGAAAAAGGGTGTGGTAGTCAACATTGAATCAACTGTACAGTCAATTCAACGTGCTATTGAAGAAGCTGAACTTATGTCAGGTTGCCAGATACATTCTGTTTATGCAGGTATTGCAGGTAGTCATGTTCGTAGTTTGAATTCACACGGTATTGTTGCTATTCGTGATAAAGAAGTTATGTCTGCAGATGTTGAAAGAGTAATTGATGCGGCTCGTGCCGTTGCTATTCCGGCAGATCAAAAGATTCTGCATATCCTGCCACAGGAATTTATTATTGATCAACAGGAAAGTATTCGTGAACCCATTGGTATGTCAGGTGTAAGACTGGAAGCTAAAGTTCATATGGTGACAGGCGCAGTAAGTGCAGCACAAAACATTATTAAATGTGTACGCCGCTGTGGTTTGGAGGTGGATGACATAATCTTGGAGCAGCTGGCTTCAAGCCATTCTGTTTTAACTGACGATGAAAAAGAACTCGGTGTTTGTTTAGTTGATATAGGCGGGGGCACCACTGACATTGCGGTCTTTACTGAAGGTGCAATTCGTCACACTGCAGTTATTCCTATTGCCGGAGATCAAGTTACCAATGACATTGCGGTAGCGTTACGTACACCAACGCAATATGCCGAAGAAATTAAAATTAAATATGCTTGTGCATTAACACAACTTGCAAGTGTTGATGAAACAATTGAAGTGCCAAGTGTTGGAGAACGTCCAGACAGGCGTTTAGCCCGGCAAACTTTAGCGGAAGTTGTTGAGCCGCGATATGAAGAATTATTTACTTTGATTCAGGCAGAATTACGTCGCAGTGGATTTGAAGATTTATGTGCGGCAGGCATTGTCTTAACGGGTGGTAGTTCCAAGATGGAAGGAGCCGTTGAATTAGCAGAAGAAATTTTCCATATGCCGGTACGTTTGGGGGTTCCTCAATATGTAACGGGATTGGTTGATGTGGTTCGAAATCCAATACATTCCACGGGGGTGGGCTTGTTGTTATTTGGGTATCAGAATCGAGCGATGCGTGAGTCAGAAGCGCGTATGGGTAAAGGTTTTAAATCAGTATGGAATCGAATGAAAAATTGGTTCCAGGGTAATTTTTAAAAAAATTCTCTGCTAGCAGAGAGGAGGGGTGAAAAATGAAATTTGAATTTATGGACACACAAAGTCAAAGTGCAGTTATTAAAGTTATCGGTGTTGGTGGCGGTGGTGGTAATGCCGTTGAGCATATGGTGCAGCAAAATCTGGATGGTGTAGATTTTATTTGTGCTAACACTGATGCGCAGGCATTAAAAAATAGCTCAGCACGTAGCACGATACAAATCGGTACTAATATTACAAAAGGTTTAGGTGCTGGTGCTAATCCTGAGATTGGCCGCGAAGCAGCATTAGAAGATCGTGAACGCATTCAGGAAATGCTGGAAGGTTCCGATATGATTTTTATTACTGCTGGCATGGGTGGCGGTACCGGAACAGGTGGAGCACCAATCGTTGCTCAAGTTGCAAAAGAAATGGGTATTCTTACTGTTGCTGTTGTTACACGTCCATTTTCGTTTGAAGGCAAAAAACGAAGTGATATTGCAGCTGATGGTATTGAGGAATTAAAAAGCTACGTTGATTCATTAATTACTATTCCAAATGAAAAATTACTTAGTGTTTTGGGTAAAAATGTGAGCTTGCTCGATGCATTCAAAGCAGGTAACGATGTACTATTAGGCGCAGTTCAAGGTATAGCAGAACTTATTACTCGCCCAGGTTTAATCAATGTCGATTTCGCTGATGTTAGAACGGTAATGTCTGAAATGGGAATGGCAATGATGGGCTCAGGCACATCAAGTGGTGAAAATCGTGCGCGTGAAGCTGCTGAATCAGCAATAGCCAGTCCGTTACTGGAAGATGTAAATCTTTCAGGAGCCAGAGGTATTTTAGTTAATGTTACTGCTGGTATGGATATGTCGATTGGTGAATTTGAGGAAGTGGGTAATACGGTTAAAGAATTTGCTTCTGATAATGCAACGGTTGTTGTTGGAACAGTGATTGATCCTGATATGACGGGTGAACTAAGAGTAACCGTTGTTGCGACAGGCTTGGGTCAGGAAAAAGTGAACGTGGCGGAACAACCCTTGAAAGTTATTGTCGACAAGACACCGAGTGGCGAAGTTGATTATGCCAAGTTAGATAAACCAGCAGTTATTCGGAATAAAGTGGCAGGGGATCGTTTTACTGAAACGGAAGGCGGAATGGATTATTTGGATATTCCGGCTTTTTTACGACGCCAGGCTGATTAGGTTGGAGCCATTTGATGCAACACCCCCTTCTTTGCATCTATTTGGTAAGTAGGCGTGATATAAGTGAATGATTGATTCTCTTAAGTTATATTGCGAAAAGACGCTATATTTTACATAACTTTACAGAAGATCGTGAAAGTAGCTGGAATGGTTGGGAATTATCGTTATAATGCGGAGTTTTCCTGCTAGGTTTATACCCATAATGGATAGCAATTAGATTTTCGGTCTGAATTTTGCATATTCTATGGGTATTATTTGTTTTGATTTAAAGGTATTTAAAAAGTGATTAGACAGCGTACTCTAAAAAACGTTATTCGGGCTACAGGTGTAGGTTTACACACGGGTGAAAAAGTTTATTTGACTCTCCGACCTGCTGCACCTGATTCCGGTATCATTTTTCGACGCGTTGATTTAGATGATCCTGTTGAAATTCCCGCTATACCTGAGAATGTTGGAGATACCACCCTGTCAACAACACTCATTAAAGATGGTGTGCGAATTTCAACTGTTGAGCATCTTTTGTCTGCTATGGCTGGTTTAGGTATTGATAATGCCTATGTTGATTTAAATGCCGCTGAAGTACCTATCATGGACGGTAGTGCCGGACCTTTTGTTTTCTTAATTCAATCAGCAGGTATTGAAGAACAAAATGCCCCTAAACGTTTTATTCGGATCAAAAAATCAGTAAGAGTCGAAGATGGGGATAAATGGGTTAATTTCGAACCATTTAACGGATTTAAGGTAGCTTTTACCATCGATTTTGATCACCCTGCTTTTAAAGAAGGCTCCCAAATTGCTGAAGTTGATTTTTCAACGACCTCTTTTGTTAGAGAAGTAAGTCGAGCGCGTACCTTTGGTTTCATGAATCAAATTGAACAGCTTCGAGCGAATAATCTGGCACTTGGCGGCAGTTTAGATAATGCTGTCGTTGTTGATGATTATCGTGTTTTAAATGAAGATGGTCTGCGATATGTTGATGAATTTGTTAAACACAAAATTCTTGATTCAATTGGTGATTTGTACCTTTTAGGTCATAGTTTAATTGGTGCATTTAGTGGTCACAAATCAGGTCATGCATTAAATAATCAACTGCTTCGCGCTTTGTTGGCGCAAGAAGATGCATGGGAAGAAATCACTTTTGAAGATGCATCAATAGCGCCTATTTCTTTTGCTCAACCTGTTCACGCGGGTTAAGTTTTAAGCAATGTTTTTTCTATAAGCCGTACTATAAACCATACTTTTTATAGTTATTTTTTATATATGGGTATTATTTTTGTTTATGACGTTTAGCCAATCGAAGTAAAGATTGTTTTAAATCTCCTTTATCTAAACTCTTTGCCATATCTTCCAGGCAGCTTTTAGCTTCACTACTGAGGTAGCTCTGCCGAGCTGGCTTCATTTTATCTAATCTTGTATTAATTGGTTGTGTGGAAACCGAAATCTCCTTAACATATTGAAAATATTGAATATTTTTCTTAAGCGTAGGGATAATATGTGAACTCATAAAGCGAAATTTTGTTGCCCAAGCGGGAGAATCAGCAAGAACATGGAGCTTGTTACCATTTATATAGGCTAACTGAACATGCAGGTTGATTGGGGCAGGAATATTTTTTAGAAATTCCTGGTTCAATTTCCCCATAAAACGGGCCTTTGTGACCAAGTCGGCAACCCCGTCTTTATTTCGTTTCAAATACTTGTACAATGGCTTTGGAGAATTCATAATATAAATTAATGATTTGCGTGTGTTATCCGATAAACATTATACATTAAAATAAAAAAAGTTGAGGCACCCTGTAGCAACATGAATATTATACTGCTTAAACGAAAAAAGGGATCATCAGGTTTAGTCACCCTGAATAAAAAGAAAATGGCCACAGTTTTAATGGCTGTATTCGTCATTTTGCCTGCGACATTTTTATTTACGGGTTATAAAATAGGCATTTATTACATGCAGGCAAACCCTGATGACTTGATGGTTGCCATGCAGTCTGAAATGGATGTTCAACGACTCAAAATTGATGAAGTTACAAAAAATGCTGAAGAAAATATGAATGCTTTAGCATTACGTTTAGGTAAACTACAAGCACACGTTATTCGTTTGGATGCATTAGGTTCTCGTTTAACAACAATGGCCAAATTGGATAGTGGTGAGTTTGATTTTAGTCAGTCTCCTGCTCAAGGTGGTCCTGTTGCGGCAAGTGAATTATCTGCACAAATGCAAGTTCCAGATTTCATGAAATCACTCAAGAATTTATCCAACCTGTTAAATGATCGTAATCAACAGCTTAGTGTTTTAGAAACGATGATGATGAATCGTAATTTACAGGCTGAAGTTATGCCTGCAGGTCGTCCTATTACGCGCGGTTGGTTATCTTCATATTTTGGTATTCGTACTGATCCTTTTAATGGTCGCCGGGTACATCATTCAGGTGTTGATTTTGCGGGTAAAATGGGCTCTGATGTCGTGGCTGTTGCTGCCGGTGTGGTGACATATGCTGGAAAACGCTCAGGTTACGGAAATCTGGTTGAAATTAACCATGGTAATGGTTATTCAACACGTTATGGCCATGGCAGTGAACTTCTGGTCAAAGTTGGTGATACCATTAAAAAAAGGCAGACTGTTGCTAAAATGGGCACCAGTGGGCGTTCTACCGGGCCTCACGTCCATTTTGAAGTCCTTTTTAATGGTCGAGCTGTTAATCCTAAGAAATATATTCACGCTTCTCGCTAGAATTTTGATTAAGCCAATACGTTATATCGTGTTGCTTTAATATCATTAGTAATCTCTTATATTAATTTCATGAAATTTTCATTTTTTCGATTATTTCTGATAATGCCTGTCACTGTTTTTTTTTCCGGTTGTACCACCAGCCCACCTCAACAGCTTGCAAAATTCCCTGACTCAGAAATTGCCCATCAAAAATTAGAGAAATCAGAAAAGAAAGCGGATATTCGCATAATCGCTGTTGGTGATATTATGCTGGGAACAAATTTTCCCGATAATCGTTTAGCGCCTGACGATGGGGCTCAATTGTTAAAAGCAATGGTTTCTACTCTAAATAATGCTGATATCACTTTTGGTAATTTGGAAGGAGTATTGCTGGAAGGTGGTGAAGCGGCTAAAAAATGTAAGAATTTGTCTAGTTGTTATGTTTTTCGCTCTCCTCCCTATTATGCAAAATATCTTAAAGCAGCGGGTTTTGATGTTTTAAGTCTTGCTAATAATCATGCCCGAGATTTTGGTGAAGAAGGGCGTACTGCAACAATGCAAGCATTGGATACAGTTGGATTGCTTCACACCGGGCGAGTTGGTGACGTCGCACGATGGCAAGTTAAAGGGCTCACTATTACATGGATTGCATATGCCCCATTTGGTGGTTCATACGATTTACTGGATATCCCTTTAGCCGTAAAACAGATTAAAGAATTAGCTCAAAACAGTGATTTGGTTTTAGTCTCTATTCATGCGGGCGCAGAAGGTAAAGATGTTAATCATGTGCCGTTTAAAAATGAAATGTTCTATAGTGAAGATCGAGGTGATGTGGTGAAATTCAGTCATGCTGTCATTGATGCGGGAGCAGATTTGGTTATTGGACATGGGCCTCATGTACCTCGAGCTCTTGAACTGTATAAAAACAGGCTGATTGCTTACAGTCTGGGTAATTTCCTGACTTATCAAGGTATACGAATCACGGGTGACAACGGCTTAGCTCCTGTACTAACTTTAACGTTATCGGCTGATGGACGTTTTAAAAAAGGACAAATTATTTCGGCACGGCAATACCGACCGCAAGGAACGCAGCTCGATAAAAAAGGCGAAGCGGCAGGAATTATTCAGCAACTTACGAAAGATGATTTTCCTCATACTGCGCTCAATTTTTCAAAAAATGGCTTAATAACACCCCATTTTCTTCCTCAAAAAAACAATAAAAAAACTACACTGTCGCATTGATTCTAAAACAGGACAAATGCCGCTACGGTATGTAGAATACGCCGTTTAAATTAAACTTTTTCCTTTGCTACAAAAGACGATACAGTCAGTAAGCACTTACATAAGAACATAAAAGATAAGAATCATGGTTGGTAAACTTTTTAAGAAAATTTTTGGTAGTCGTAACGAGAGACTGGTTAAAACGATGCGCAAAGTTGTTGCGCAAATTAATAACCATGAGTCAGCGCTACAGTCTTTAAATGATGAACAATTGAAAGCAAAAACAGATGAATTTCGTCAGCGCCTGGAGCAGGGCGAAGAGCTAAATGCACTGTTACCAGAAGCTTTTGCGACGGTCAGAGAAGCCAGTCAGCGTGCTTTAGGCTTACGCCATTATGACGTGCAAATGATTGGTGGCATGGTTCTGCATGACGGTAAAATTTCTGAAATGAGAACAGGTGAAGGTAAAACGCTAATGTCTACCTTACCGGCTTATCTGAATGCTTTAACCGGCAAGGGTGTGCATGTCATTACAGTGAATGATTATCTTGCTACACGTGATGCTGAATGGATGGGTAAGATATATAACTTCCTTGGCATGAGTGTTGGTGTGATTGTTTCTGAAATGCCTTATGACGAAAAACAAAAAGCCTATAATGCCGATATTACATACGGAACAAATAATGAATTCGGTTTTGATTATCTGCGTGACAATATGGCTTTTAGTAGTGAAGAGCAATTTCAGCGTGGTCAGCACTTTGCCATCATCGATGAAGTGGATTCTATTCTTATTGATGAAGCCAGAACACCGTTAATTATTTCCGGTCCGGCAGAAGATAGCTCAGAACACTATCAAAAGATAAATACTTTAGTACCTAAGCTTGTTAAGCAGGAAGAAAAAGACGGCCCTGGTGATTATTCAGTTGAAGAAAAAGATAAACAGATATTTTTAACAGAAGAAGGTCATGAGCACATTGAGAAATTATTAACCGAGATAGGTTTGCTGGCAGAAGATGCAAGTCTGTATGACGTTTCAAATATTAACCTGTTACATCATGTGAATGCGGCATTAAGAGCGCATGTCCTTTTTCAAATAGATGTAGATTACATTATTGCTGATAACGAAATTGTTATTGTTGATGAATTTACCGGACGTACTATGCCAGGACGTCGTTGGTCTGATGGTTTACATCAGGCAGTTGAAGCGAAAGAAGGTGTAACGATTCAGCAGGAAAATCAGACGCTGGCATCGATTACCTTCCAGAATTACTTCCGTTTATATGAAAAATTATCCGGTATGACGGGTACTGCTGATACAGAAGCGTATGAATTCCATCAAATTTATGGTTTGGAAGTTGTGGTTATTCCAACTCACCGCGAAATGGTTCGTGATGATCGGGTTGATCAGGTCTTCCTGACAATGAATGAAAAGTTCAATGCCATTATTGAAGACATACTTACATGCCAGAAAAATGAGCAACCTGTACTGGTTGGTACTTCTTCAATTGAAGTATCCGAACTTCTATCTGGCTTGTTGAAGAAAGCTAAAATTAAACATGAAGTATTGAATGCAAAGCAACATGAACGTGAAGCTGAAATTGTGGCACAGGCAGGACAGCCTGGTGCAATTACCATTGCAACAAATATGGCCGGTCGGGGGACTGATATTGTTCTTGGTGGCAATTTTGATGCAGAGATTGCGAAATTAAATAATCCCGATGAAGCAACTATTGCCAAGCACAAAACAGCATGGCAGGAACGTCATAATAAAGTTGTTGAATCGGGTGGTTTGCATATTGTTGGTACTGAACGGAATGAATCACGTCGTGTCGATAATCAGTTAAGAGGTCGCTCAGGTCGTCAGGGTGACATGGGTTCTTCACGTTTTTATCTATCTTTAGAAGATAATTTAATGCGAATTTTTGCTTCTGAACGTGTTGCGGGATTGATGCAACGCTTAGGTATGGAAGACGGTGAAGCGATTGAACATCCCTGGGTAAGTAAAGCGATTGAGAATGCACAGCGTAAGGTGGAAGGTCATAACTTCGATATGCGTAAACAATTGCTTGAGTATGATGATGTTGCAAATGACCAGCGTAAGGTTATCTATGCTCAACGGAATGAACTTATGTCCCAGGATGATATCTCAGGTAGCATTGAAGCTATCCGTGATGATGTGGTTAACAATATTATTAACGCATTTGTACCACCGCAAAGCATTGAAGAACAATGGGATTTACCTGGTCTGGAAGAAAGTATAGAAGGAGAGTTTGGCTTGCAATGTGATATACGTGGCTGGCTGAAAGAAGATTCCAGCTTACATGAAGAGTCATTACGTGAAAAAATTCTGGATTATATTGTTAGTGCATATAAAGAAAAGGAAGAAGAAGCTGGTTCTGAAACAATGCGACATATTGAAAAAGCTGTGATGTTGCAAGTATTGGATACCCAGTGGAAAGAACATTTAGCAATGATGGATCAATTACGACAAGGTATTCATCTACGTGGTTATGCGCAAAAAAACCCGAAACAGGAATACAAACGTGAATCGTTTGAAATGTTTACGGAAATGCTGGATCGAATTAAACATGAAGTTGTCACTATCCTGAGTCGTGTTCAGGTTCGTAGCGATGAAGAAATTGAAGCGATGGAAGCACAACGACGACAAAGTAGTGGTGATATTGAATATCAACATGAAGATGTTTCAGCCATGGGAACAACGGAGACTGAAGAGGAACATACACCTTTTGTTCGAGATGGAAAAAAAGTTGGACGAAATGAACCTTGCCCATGCGGTTCAGGAAAAAAATATAAACAGTGTCACGGTAAACTTAACTAATCGTGATGCTCTGATTTGAATAAAATCAGATAACGAAAAGTTTGGTGAGCAAAATGACAACAGAAAAACAAATTCAGTTTGAAGACTTTCCGGTTGCAGGTGTTCGGCTGGGTGTTGCTTGTGCCGGGATAAAAAAAGAAGATCATAAAGACCTTGTTCTGATAGAACTTTCTGCAGGAACACAAACTGCAGCCGTTTTTACACAAAATGCATTTTGTGCTGCGCCGGTATCGATATCTAAAAAACATTTGCTTGAATCTCAACCTAAGTATTTACTTATTAATACCGGTAATGCGAATGCAGGTACGGGTGACAAAGGAATTGCAGATGCTTTAACATGCTGTGATTTTGTTGCCAGTGTTACTAATACTCAATCTTCTGAAGTACTTCCTTTTTCAACAGGCGTAATCGGAGAATATTTACCGGTTGATAAATTTTTAGCCGCAATTAAGGCAGCCTATGAAAATTTAGCAGAAGACAACTGGAAAAATGCAGCAAAGGGTATTTTAACAACCGATACTGTAGCAAAAGCATTTACACGTAAGCTAAACATACAAAATAAAATAATTACACTTAGTGGCATGGCTAAAGGTTCAGGCATGATTCGGCCTGATATGGCAACCATGCTGGCGTATATTGCAACTGATGCAAAAATAGATAAGCAACTGCTTCAATCCTGTTTACTCGAAGCGGTAAATTACTCTTTTAACCGGATCACGGTTGATGGTGATACATCGACAAATGATTCTGCACTCTTAATGGCGACTGGCCAGTCAGGCATTGAGTTGACTAAAGATTGTGATGATTTTGCAGTCTTTCAACAAGCATTAACTGATGTTTGTGAAGAATTAGCAAAGGAAATGATTCGGGATGGTGAAGGTGCCACAAAACTTATTACTATCGATGTAAAAGGCTGTAAGAACGAAGAGGAAGCGAAAGACGTCGCTTATACCGTTGCTCATTCACCGTTAGTGAAAACAGCCTTTTTTGCCAGTGATCCAAACTGGGGGCGGATTTTGGCCGCAGTTGGCCGCGCAGGTGTTACCAATTTTGATCTTGCTAAAGTTAACATTGCACTTGATGATATTTATATCGTACGCAATGGTGGTAAAGCCAATGACTATACTGAAGAAAGAGGCCAGGCAGTCATGGATAAAAGTGATATTACAATCCATATTGATTTGGGACGGGGCGATAAAGAAATTAAAGTCTGGACTTGTGACTTTTCTTACGACTATGTCCGGATTAATGCTGAGTACCGTACCTGATTAATCAGAAAGAATATTTCAACCTATGTCATTAATGAATATTGTCCATGTTGCGGTTGCAGTAATTAAAAACCAGCAAGGACAATTTTTTATTGCTCAGCGTCCTAAACGATCACATCAAGGCGGTTTGTGGGAATTCCCTGGTGGTAAAATTGAGAGTAATGAAACTGTTTTAGACGCCCTGAACAGAGAGCTATTCGAAGAAGTTGGAATAACGTTTAGTCAGGCCTCTCCACTTATACGTATACACCATCATTATGATGATAAATCTGTTTTGCTGGATGTCTGGTGTGTTGATGAATACTCTGGAAAAGCTTTTGGTAAAGAGGGGCAAAAAACCTGCTGGATAAAACCAGATGAGTTTTATTTGTATGATTTTCCAGTTGCAAACTTACCTATTATTCAGGCGATTCAATTACCCAATAAATATATGATTACGGGAGCGTTTAAGGGAGAAACAGAATTATTAACACGGGTTAAATCAGCGCTGGTAAACGGTATTAAACTTATTCAGTTTCGAGCGCATGACTTGGTGCAAGGTATTTATTTTGAATATGCTGAAAAAATATTTTCTCTTTGTCAGGAAGAAAACGCAAGGTTATTATTAAATACATCAGTAGAAAATTATATAAATTATCAGGCCGAAAAATTTAGTCATGGCTTGCATCTTAATACAAAAGAAATTAATTTTTTCCCGGATGATTTGTTAAACAAAGATTTATTAGTTGCAACATCTGTACACAATGAGATGGAGTTATTAGCAGCTAAACAAAAGAAGGTTGATTTTGTTGTTTTATCTCCTGTTAATAAAACGTTATCACATCCAGATTTAATTCCATTAGGTTGGGAAAAATTCAGGGAATTAGCAGAAAAGGCAAACGTCCCTGTGTATGCACTTGGTGGCATGAAAAAAAATGATTTAGTGATTTCAAAAAAAAATGGCGGTCAGGGTATTGCTGCTATTGGAGAATTCTGGAATGCTTAATTGAATTTCGATTCAATTTTATATCGATTGATTATAACTGTGAGCAGCTAAGTTGTGATATTAAATAAAAATATAATTATCATACTGTTTTTATTTTTTATTATAGCCGCGATAGTTATGTTGAATTTGAAATGGTCAGGTAATGCTAAAGAACGAACAGTTACTAAAATAAAGATTGAAAATTGCTACCCGCAAAAAAATGTGTGCAAAGTAGAAACGGATAAATTCAAAATAGAGATTTCATTAGACAAAAATATTTTTTATCTAAAGCAGTTTGCTATCAATGTTTTGCTTAGCATTAAAGATAACCTGATTGTTGAGTCGATTAATATTGATTTTAAAATGACAAATATGGATATGGGTAAAAATTATTTTAAGCTGGAACGTATACAGTCTGAGAATATAAAACAAAACTGGCATGGAAATGCTATTTTACCGGTTTGTGTTACTAAACGTACGGAATGGTTTTCTGAGTTAGAATTAGTTGCAAAAGACAATATATATGTTTTCTCATTTCCCCTATCAGTACAAAGATTTATAAATTAGAATTTATCTGAATCATCATTTTCTGCAAAGGGAAATTCTCCGGCAGAGGGTAGAGGTTCACCAGGTATGGCATGTTTTTCACTTGCCCATTCGCCTAAATCAATTAAGCGACAACGATCACTACAAAAAGGCCTGAATGTTGATGCCTCTGTCCATTCAATTTGTTTTTTGCATGTTGGACATTTGATTATTTTACTCATAAGGCACAACAAACAAGCTGAAAGTTAATGTTATCTGATGATTGAACTGGACGATTTTCTTCTTGTGGAAGCATAAAGCGGATTGAGAAACGTTGTTTTCCAGCGCTAATTTCAGGGAAGTATTCTGAATCTCTGTTTAAACCGACGCGGATAAGTTGAACTGGTGAATTACTATCAATATTTTGCTGGTAAAAACCTTTTTCAGCAGAAACATTTATCGGTGAACTACTCTCTCGTGTAATATCCAAAATTAAACTGATCGGATGAGAAATGATTTCCAGTTTTTCCAGCCAGGCTTCCAGTTTTTCAATACGGTATTCAGGTGGTTGTTGCAGCCAGTAATGTAAATAGGGAATATCAAAATCACATGTTCCACCAATAATGCTACTACGCTGTCTTAAGCTATTTAATAATTCATGGTTACGAATGTTTTGCCCTAATTGGCCACTAAATCCCAGAATATCTTGTTGTGAAGTTTCAATTTGTTTAAGAATATTATTAAGTTGCTCTTTATCTACACCGGCAAGATCTGATAAAGCAGATAACATTTTTTCCTGTCGCTCCAGTTCTTTTAATAACTCTGTTTTTAGATCGTTGCGCGATAAAATATCAAGGATAGAAGTAATGCTGGTTAATGTCGAACGACTGTCCCAGATTGAATATCCTCGTAAGGTATATGCTGCTTGTTTGAATAAATGTTCGAGACGAAGAAAGCTCCTCATTCTTTCATTTAAAGGTTGTTCGTAAAATATTGTATTGCTCATAATTTCAACTGTGCATTAAGAATATGGGGATTTTGAGCGAGTTAATGGAAATTAGCAACTATTTGAGTTGAAAAGGAATATTTACTTTGAAAGATCAAGGTATTGTTTATGCAGATTATCAACTTTTATATTTAGTAAATCTAAACCATTTGAGTTTAATATAATATCGTTTGCTGCATCAATACGAACCTGACGTGTAACCTGACTTTTGATTATATTCTTAATCATGAAAATATCACTATTATCTCGTTTTAATGTACGTTTAATTTGTATTTCTTCTGCCACATCGATGACAAGGATACGATCAAAGGTAACTGGTTTAGTTTTTGATGAATTTTCCAATAATAGTGGTATGACTATAATGCAATAAGGTGGCAAGGTTGATGTCGATGTTGTAATTAAAGCAAGTTGTGATTTAACCGCATCCCAAATAATGGGGTGAAGTATACTTTCAAGTTGTAAACGTTTTTTTTCTGAAGAAAATATAAGCTTGCGGAGTGCCTGCCGGTCTATATCTTTGTTTTTATTTAATATTTCTTCTCCAAATAATTTTATAACTTCAGTATATGCGGGTTTTCCATATTCAACTATTTCTCGGGCAATTATATCGGTATCAATAATTGGAATATTTTTAGATTTGAATATCTCTGCAACGGTTGTTTTTCCGCTTCCAATTCCTCCGGTTAAAGCAATAACTAGCATGTTAAATCTTAACTAATCCAGTTTAAATAGGATTGATTAATTTCTTTACCCCAGAGCAAGGTTATCCAGCCTGCAATGGCTAAGTAAGGTCCAAATGGAATAGGAATGTCTCGTTGGTGTTTTTTCAATAATATGAGTGAAATCCCGATGATTGAGCCAACCAGCGAAGATATGATTATGATTGCGGGTAAAAATTGCCAGCCCATCCATGCACCTAATAATGCGAGAAGTTTAAAGTCACCGTAACCCATACCTTCTTTTTTTGTAACAAGTTTAAATAAATGATAAATACTCCAAAGGATAAGATAGCCTGCAATGGCACCAATAATAGCGGACTCAATATCAGTAAAGGTTTGATTTAAATTCAGGATTAAACCTATCCATAAAAAAGGTAATGTAATTTGATCTGGCAAATACTGAGTATCATAATCTATCAAGGCAAGTGAAATAAGTGCCCAGGAAAGTATTATTGCAGAGAATCCTTCAAGCGAAAAGCCAAAATGCCAGGCACATAGAGCAGCTAAAGTTGCGCTGAGTAACTCAACAAGAGGATAGCGCAAAGAAATGGGAGACTTACAATTAGAGCATTTTGCTCTAAGGAAAATATAACTGATAATGGGGATATTTTCCCAGGCGCGTATTTGATGACCACAGCTCGGGCATGTTGAATCGGGTTTAACCAGGTTAAAGGGTTCTGCAGGTTCTTTACTGGTATCGAGCTGGATTTTAGCGTTGTAATTTTCTTCTAAATAATTGCAGCAGTCTTTACGCCATTCCCGTTTAAACATAACGGGAAGACGGTAAATAACGACATTGAGAAAACTGCCAACGAGTAATCCTAGAATGAAAATGGTTGAGACAAAAAATATTAGATTTTGTTTGAGTAGTTCTATTAGCATCAGGAATTATTTTATTAAATATAATTATTTGAAATTGATACACGGATAGCGAGAAGCTAGAGAACAAGGCAAAACCGATGAAAAAGCGGAGTGTACGTTAAGTACATGAGCATTTTGAAGAGGTTTTAACGCCGTTATCTAGTTTCGCAGCATTCGTGTTGTGTCAGCCGACAACTTTGCCCATTTGGAAGATAGGTAAATACATCGCGATAACCAGTCCACCAATAATAACACCAAGGAACGCCATAATAATAGGTTCTAATAAAGCTGTCATATTATCCACAGAGTCATCTACTTCTGCTTCATAAAAATCAGCAACTTTGCTTAGCATAGTGTCGACAGAGCCTGCTTCTTCACCAATAGCTGTCATTTGCACGACCATATGTGGAAACAGATTAGTTTGTTTCATGGCGACATTAATTTGGGTACCCGTTGAAACTTCATCACGCATTTTTATAACCGCTTCTCGGTATACAATATTACCAACTGCACCTGACACAGAATCCATGGCCTCAACGAGAGGGACACCTGCTGCAAACATGGTAGATAAAGTTCGCGCATATCGTGCTATGGCTGCTTTGTGCAAAATAGCCCCAATGATTGGCGCTTTAAGCAGGGCTCTATCTAAAAATATGTTAAAGGCTTTTGAACGCCTTTTGGCTTCTTTCATGACCTTGATGGTTATACCTATGGCTAGAATTACTGACCACCACCATTCTTGTGTCCATTTTGACATTGCGACGACCGCTTTTGTCATGGCAGGAAGATCTGCTCCAAAACCTGAAAAGAGTTGTTCAAATTGAGGGATAACGAATATCAACAAAATCACCGTGATAACAAAAGCAACCACCATGATTGCTATAGGGTAAGTCATCGCTTTTTTAATTTTTGATTTAATCGCTTCTGTTTTTTCTTTGTAGGTGGCAATTTTATCCAGGATACTGTCCAGGATACCTGCATGTTCACCGGCTTGTACCAGATTACAAAAAAGTTCATCAAAATAGAGTGGGTGTTTCGATAGTGCATCAGAAAGTGTGGTGCCACTTTCAATGTCATTTTTAACGGCATTCAAAAGCTCAGACATGCCCTTGTTTTCATGTCCTTTGCCAATAATTTCAAATGATTGTACGATGGGTACACCTGAATCCATCATGGTAGCTAACTGACGAGCAAAAATAGAAATATCCGATGGAGTTATTTTTGTTTTTCCGCCGCCACCAAAAAGTGGTTTAGGTTTTTTTCTTACTTTAGTTGGGTTAATACCCTGGCGGCGCAGGTCTGCTTTAACCAGGGCGACACTTTTGCCCATGGTTTCACCTTGGGCTTTTTGTCCTTTACCATCTTTGCCTTCCCAGATGTAAGATTCTTGTTTTACTGCTTTAGTCGCCATAATTATTTTTATTCCTTAAAAATGGGTATATCGTAAAGTAAGTATTATTCTTTGGTAACGCGATTAATTTCTTCTAAAGAGGTATGTCCATCGACAACTTTCTTTAAACCGGATTGACGAAGGTCATTGACCCCTTCTTTTTTTGCTTGGTCTGCAAGGTCCAGTGCGGTACCACCTTCCATGATAATTCTGCCAAGTTCTGCTGTAATCGGCATGACCTGATAAATACCGACTCGCCCTTTGTAACCATTCGAGCATTGGTCGCAACCTACAGGAGCATAAATTTTAATGCCTTTTTGGACTTGTGCCTGCGTAAAACCTTCTTCAAGTAATGCCTCTTTAGGTATGTCAGCGGTTTTTTTACAATGAGTACATAATCGTCTTGCCAGGCGTTGAGCGATAATTAAATTAACCGCTGAGGCAATATTAAAGGGAGCTATGCCCATGTTTACCATACGCGTAAGGGTTTGCGGGGCATCATTGGTATGCAAGGTAGATAACACCATATGCCCTGTTTGTGCGGCTTTAATAGCAATTTCTGCTGTTTCAAGGTCACGAATCTCACCAACGAGAATAACATCGGGATCCTGACGTAAGAAGGCACGTAATGCGCTACCAAAATCGAGCCCGACTTTTGGGTTAACATTAACCTGGTTTACACCCGCGAGATTAATTTCTACCGGATCTTCGGCCGTTGAAATATTAATTTCAGGCTGATTCAGGATATTTACACCTGTGTACAGGGTAACTGTTTTACCACTACCCGTTGGGCCGGTTACCAGGAACATACCATAAGGTTTATGCAAGTTTTGCAGTAAAATCTTTTTTTGCTCGGGTTCAAAGCCTAAAGCATCAATGCCCATTTTTGCTCTGCTTGGATGCAGGATACGTAATACTATGTTTTCACC
>CAZZIS010000027.1:0-32475 GCA_964654445.1 uncultured Thioalkalispiraceae bacterium | reverse complement strand
AACGCAGTTATCTAGCTCCTCGCTATTCGTGCAATGATCTCTAATTAATTAACGGTAATAATTCTTTTAACGCTTCAGTATAAACGCTGCGCTTAAAAGAAATGACTGCGCGAGGAGGTTCTAACTGATCAACCCAACGCCATTGATCAAATTCAGGTTTCTCACTGCTATCCAGACAAACATCTGACTCTTCTCCGGTAAAGCGCAATAAAAACCAGCGTTGTTTCTGGCCAATGCAACATGGTGTCTGGTGACGGCGAATGAGGTGTTCAGGAATGCTATAACGCAACCAGTCTTGCGTACTGCCAATTAATTCTACCGACTCTTTTGTCACACCCACTTCTTCATGTAGCTCTCGAAAAACAGCTTGTTCGGCTGATTCAGATTCTCGAATTCCTCCCTGGGGAAACTGCCAGGCATCTTCACCAATCCTTTTTGCCCAAAACAAACCACCATCTACATTCACTAAAATAATGCCAACGTTCGCCCTGTATCCTTCTGAATCAATCACTTAAAAACTCTCTTCGTTTATAGCTTTAGATTGTTTCATGTTCACCGCTTCTCAGCAAATCTATTCAGAAGAACCTAATTACCCTTATTTATCAACAAGTTATATCTATCAGTGATAACAAACATGCCTATACAGGCTTTTTTACGTTAACATTGGCATTTAACCATACAAAAAGGCTAAATTTGTGACACTCGCTATTTTTGACTTAGACAACACCTTATTAAACGGAGACAGTGATTACCTGTGGGGGCAATTCCTGGCTCAACAAGGACATGTTGATAGTGCTTTTTATGAGAAAGAAAACCAGCGTTTTTATGAAGAATATATTGCCGGCACTCTGAATATTCTTGAATTTCTGGAATTTAGCCTGGCACCGCTGAGCCAAATTGATATGGGTGAACTTGATCAGCTTCATCAGCGCTTTATGGATGAATGTATCCGTCCGATTATCACAAAAAAAAGTCGGGCATTAATCCAGGAACACGTTACTAAAAATGATACGTTACTCATTATTACCGCAACCAACCTTTTTATTACCGCCCCAATCGCAAAAGAATTAGGAATACAAAATATCCTTGCAACTGAACCTGAAATAATAAATAACCGCTATAGTGGTAAAGTTTTTGGTACGCCCTGTTTTCGCGAAGGGAAAGTTGAACGACTGAGCGACTGGTTAAAGAAAACAGGTGGCAACCTGGCAGACAGTTGTTTTTACAGTGACTCACATAATGACCTGCCGTTATTGGAAATGGTCAAAAAACCGGTTGCGGTTGATCCTGATGATACTTTGCGCTCACATGCCGAAATGAAAGGTTGGGATATTATCAGTTTACGAGATTGACTATTCGTAGCAAGCCAGAAAATAACGAGCAATATTTATCGCGCAATTGTCCGCTTTGTTTTAATCGGGTTCACATCTTCCAACCAGCGAGTTAAAGGTCGCCACTGCAACTTATCACTGTCTGTGCGTTTATCCCACATTTCATGAATACCAATACCACGTTCAGCTGCATGCACATAATTTTGAGTATCACGCAAAGTGGTTATAAAAGGCAGTTTTAAAGTTTTTAAAAATCGTTCAAGCGATTTATAGGTCAGGGTATTTTTCCTGGCTCGATTTGCAACCACTGCAACGTTAATCCCTTTTTGACGTACTTTACCAATTACCAATAACTCTTCAATAAATCGAGTTACAGCATGAATATCAATTGAGGATGGTAAAACCGGAACAATAATCGTATCAACGAGGTGAATAAAATCTCTTAGCTCATGCCCTGTTACTCCAGCTGGAGCATCAATAATCATACGCTCAGTTTCAGGAGGCACTCGCATCTGAAAAGAACGCGTGACACCAGTATTATTTGTTCGACTTGCCACATGGACCCCGTAAATAAAAGGCCCCGATTTTGGCCGCTGATTCAACCAGCGAATACTCGAACCCTGGGGATCAAAATCCATTAAAGCCGTTGCCAAATCTTGTGTTACAAAATAACTGGCGAGATTGGTCGCCATGGTAGTTTTACCACAACCGCCTTTTGAATTGATCACGAGTATTTTCTGCATAACTACCAACCTATCCATGGATCTTCATTACAGCACCGCGAATTACAATGTCGCGAATAACCAGACCTCATTTACAACTAATCTCTTTCTAGTCTAGATCTTAGCGGCAGTTTTTTCTTATTTATTGAGCTTTTTATGCGCCGCAATTCACAGTTTAGACTAATTTTAGTAAAAAGTTAATGTCTTAATTATAATAAGCATTATAAGCTATTGTATTTAAAGGGATAAAATATATATAACGGAATATTTAAGGTTATCCACTATTTTAAAATGCCAAATGAGATAAGTTACAGCTTTTAAGTCTTAATTCCAGCACAAAATAGTGATTACTAACTTAATAAAATATCAACTTTACTAAATTTTACGTGACATACTCAGCAAAAATCTAAAACGAGCTAAATGTATGCCCCTTATTTAAAATTAAACATGATGATATTAAAGATATTTAATACCCACTTTTAATTCAGAAAACCAATTAATAAAACGAGCCACATCTTCACCTTGATATATTGCACCGTGTTGTGGACATAACATATCAATATCCAGTTCGCTGACACGAGCACACCAGTCATTTTTTGCCGTATTTGACCCCATCCAACGACGATGGAAGCCTTCTGCTTTTTTAATATGAGATGAAAAATCTTTGACTATAATATTCGTGTCGTCAGGTTCCAGCAACGCAGCACCCACATCACCTGAAAAATAGATTTTTGCTTTTTCATCATAAAGGTGGAAATTACCTGAAGAATGCAGGTAATGGGCAGGAATAGACTTTAACTCTAAATTCCCAACAAAAAAACTGTTCCCTTCATCAGGAATGTTTAAAAAGGTCTCTTTATTACCACCAAAATGGGGAATAAAACTGGCCCATAACCAACTTAAATGACATTTCAGATCTTCATTAAATTCCATCCATAGACCTAAGGATGAAATAATATCTGGATCCTGATGTGATGCAAAAATCCGTGAAATTTTTGCAGGATCATAAACTTCATTAATTGCAGAAAATACTGCCGGAAAAATTTCCATACCACCTGGATCAGTTATTAAAGCATCATCACCTGACATAATTAAATATTCATTGGTATCAATTAAATAGTCTGGTTTTTCCGGATCACGCGCAATCATTCCCCATTGATGATCACCATCCTGATATATCATATGTAGCTTTTTCATAATATTTCCATTTATTATTATGTTGAGATATATGTTCGAGATTCTGAAATATGTTTATTAATATTTACAATAATGGTTTCCATATCATCGGTAATAGTATCCAGGTTATTTTTTTCTTTTGGTACAGTGCTTGCTTCTACCTTGGCTAATACAGCCAGGTTTTCACCAACAGAAATTAACATCAAACTTCGATCTATTTCAGAGGATATTACTCTTACCAGTTTCTCAGATTCTTTTAACAAACGTTGTGTTTCATTTTCAATAAAAAATGTTTTAGAGTGTTGTTTGCTCAGAACAAAAGCTTTTTCAATTAAATTCAGCATACGTTTTAACTTTGTTAAATTTGCAATACAAATAACCGAGTCAGAAACTACGGCTGCTAACTTATTCACTTGCTTATCCAGACGTGAACTAAAATCACGTAATAAACTGGTTACTTCAATAAAACCCTCTACCCCTACATTAATTTTACGCGAAGCAAACATAGCATTAAGTGAAACACGATAAAGCCGGTGCGATTCATGCAAAGCATATCGTATACGTTTATTAATTTCTGAAATTTCTTTTAAACTTATATCTGACATATTGCACCTTCACCCTGAAACCATCTTTTATAGAAGTAAAATATCATTATAAAAAATGTAACAACTTACTGTTTATGTATCAATGCAATATAATTTTATCACATATAAAATTATAACTACATGCACGACCTGTTTAACCACAATGATACAAAATACTCATCGGATAAATCTTCAATTTTAAAAGACACCACCCCATATTTTATTTATAACAGAAAAACCATCCAGATTACTTTTCATAAACTATCTAAACAACCTGAAACTAACATGTTACTCATTTAGTAATAGCGGCTAATAATCACTAACATTTAATTTAACTTTTATGATATTTATCCGCTAATATATTATACATTTCTAAATTTAAAAATTATTTATACACATGCAAAAAATCATGTTACTTAATCCTAAAGGGGGCTGTGGTAAAAGTACCCTTTCAACAAATCTTGCATCCTATTATGCTAACTGGGGACTTAATGTTGGTTTAGCTGACTTCGACCCGCAAAAATCAAGCTTAAACTGGTTACGTCTACGTACTTTTGATCTTCCTCCAATAAAAGAAATTAATGCTAATGCCGAACATTTTGTTTACCCCGACAACCTGGACTATCTTATTATAGATACCCCCGCCAGTATCAATAGAACTAATTTGCAACAACTTATTAACCTGACAGATAGTATAATAATACCAATATTGCCATCTCCTATAGATATACAAGCTGCCGGTTATTTTATCTATCAACTTTTACTTAAATATCGAATCACCAATGAAGACAAGAATATTTGTATGGTAGCAAACCGTGTTCGTGAACACTCACTCATTTATAGTGAGTTAATAAAGTTTACAAACACTATCAAGTTACCACTTATCACCAGTTTACATGACTCTCAAAACTACCTTAAATATGCTTCAAAAGGTGCAGGTATCTTTGACCATAAAAATCAACAAACAATAAATAGTATCAAAGACTGGTTGCCACTCACTAACTGGCTTAACTCAAAAGAAAAACCTGTTTTTACACAAAATACACTTATATAAAGTAATTAAATTTTGTATATGTTCTTTGTAAAACTAAATAATTTGCTCTGACTGCACTTCTTCAGGAGAAGCCTCTTGAGGAGAAGTTTTTTTCGAATCAGCTAATAAAGTAAGATCATCCAGACTTAAAACACGATCAATATTTAAAATAATAACAAAATCTTCATCAATCTTGCCCATTCCTTCAATAAAATCTGTCTCTACTGTTCCACCAAATGAAGGTGCAGTTTCAATATCTGAATTTTTAAAATCCATCACCTTACTGACAGTATCTACAATAACACCAATACTTAACACTTCATTTGAAAATTTCATTTCAACAATAACAATACAGGATCGTTTTTCAATTTTACTTTTCCCATTACCTAAACGTTCCAGCAAATCAATAACAGGGACAAGTTTTCCTCGTAAATTTATTGCGCCACAAATAAAATCAGGCATTTTTGGAATCGGTGTCACTGAACCATATTCAAGAATCTCCTTTATTTTTAAAATACTAATCGCATAGGATTTTTCTCCTAAAAGGAAAGTTAAATATTTCATCACTAAATCCTGTTGTGCGGAAGCAATTTCATTATTTTTTTCGACTAATTGATTCATTTAAGTTCTCCTGACAGTTTTTATAAACAGTACGAATATTATGTTCTGTAAAATTTCACTATTCGTGATGCAATGGCATCCAGATCTACTTCTTCCTCTACAGCACCTAATTTTGTTGCTTCTTTAGGCATACCGTAAACAATACTTGTTGCTTCATTTTGACCTAATGTTTTTGAACCAACGTCATGCATTTCCAGCAAACCACGTGCACCATCATCACCCATACCTGTCATAATAATACCTAGTGCATTTTTTCCGGCAAATTTTGCCACTGAACGAAACAGAACATCAACCGAAGGGCGATGCCGATTTATCAGAGGCCCATCTTTAACTTCAACCATATAAAGCGCACCATTCCGTTTTAACGTCATATGTTTACCTCCTGGAGCAATAAGAACAACTCCAGGTAAAACACGATCTTTATCTTTAGCTTCACGAACATCAACATCACAAATACTATTTAACCGGTTGGCAAATGCAGCAGTAAATTTTTCAGGCATATGTTGTACAACAACAATACCGGGACAAACTTTTGGTAATGCTGTTAACACCACTTCCAATGCTTGTGTTCCCCCGGTCGATGTACCAATAGCAACAATTCTTTCTGTTGTTTCAGTCATCGAAGATGTGGCTTTACCTAAAATGGCATCAGCATTTAATTTTGCTGGAATGGGTGTAGCAGCTTTAGTAAGAGATTTAGATTTAACAGAAGCTGATGATTTAAGCTTATCCAAATTACGTGCTTTTGCAGCCGATTTAATAACATTAAGAATTCGCTTATTTTCCTCCAGCAAATGAGCTTTTGCACCCATTTTAGGTTTCGTAATTATATCTATAGCACCTGCTGACATTGCTTCTAATGCTGTTGCTGTTCCTGTTGCCGTTAATGTTGAACACATCACTACAGGCGTTGGGTGTTCAGACATCACTTTTTTTAAAAAAGTAATTCCATCCATACGAGGCATTTCAACATCAAGAACTATGACATCCGGCCAGTTTATTTCCATTCTCTTCATGGCAAAAATCGGATCAGCCACAGCCGCATCCAGCTCCAGAGATTTTTCACCTTTTATAATTTCAGTCATGACTTGACGAATTACTGCTGAATCATCAACCACAAGTACTTTAGTTTTACTCATAAATACTCTATATATTTTCCAGTTTTACATATTCCAGGGAAATATTGCCTGTCAATCTGCTTAATGTCAGTTTTCTGGCAACTTCTCCGCCAACATCTTTATATTTAATAACAAAACCTTCTTTAATAAGTAACCTTTCAATTTCATTAAAATTCTTCATCCCGATTAATTTTTTATTATTTATTTTAATAGAGGGAAACATATTACCCCCACCATATACACCGACTTCATATTCAGAAGGTGCTGTCTTAATATTTATAATTTCTTCAATAAATTTTTTAACTGCACATCCAGCAAAACGAGTATTTGATGCTTCATTACCACGTTCAGGTAAAATCACATGACACATACCAGCAAAGTTCAAAAACGGGTGCCATAATGTTACTGCAACACAAGAACCTAGCAGAGTATAGATTTCGTTTTCATTGTCACCAAAATAAAACCCTCCAGGTTCTATAATATGCCTGCCAAAAATATAATTTACTTTATTTTCTGACATATTGATGGACGAATAATTCTAAATCGGTTCGACACCTGATTTAATGTTTCAGAATGACCGATAAATAAATACCCCCCGTTTTTTATTTTATTTGCAATTTTATCGACCAGATGTTTTTTTGTTTCAAGATCAAAATAAATCATCACATTACGTAAAAAAACCACATCAAAATTACTAATATGAGCAGGCCAGTCTGCATTAAGATTCAATAATTCAAAATTTACGTGTTTTTTTAATCGCTCATCCATTAACATCATACCTGATTGTTCACGCACGCCTTTTAGACAGTATTCTCTTAAATAATCACTAGAAATTTTTTTGCTCTCTGTTAACGGGTATAATCCCCGTTTTGCCTGGTTGACAACATTGCTATTTATATCAGTACCTAAAATCAACCAGTCAGTAAACAAACCAAATTTTTCTGCTAGCACCATTGCTGTACTGTAGGCTTCTTCACCTGTTGAACTGGCAGCACTCCATACTCTGAAGTCTGATCCGGAATGTAGTTGTTTAATAACCTTTTCTTTCAGAAAAGAAAAATGTTTGTCTTCACGAAAAAAATATGTTTCATTGGTTGTCAGAAAATCAATTATATTTTGTAATTCCCTGCTATTTTTTTTTTGCATCACCACTTTGTGGTATTCATGAAATGAAGTAATATTTAATTGACGCATACGTTTACTTAAACGACTAACAACCAGGGTTCTTTTATTTGAAGATAAAGAAATACCGGCTTTTTCATAAATAAGTGATTTGAATAAATTAAATTCCTTTTCAGAAATATCCAGACCATGAGCCATCATATTTATTTGTTCTGAATTCATAGATAATATGACGTTAAATTATTTGTATATATATAATAGTTTGTATTCATATTCATTTTTTTTCAGAAATCTCATCCACAATAAGGTCGCTCAATTCTTTAATTGATAAGACTTCAGATAATAAAAGTAATATAACAAACTGTTCATCTACCTTGCCCATACCATTTATATAGTCACTACGAATATCAACACCAAATTGTGGTGCCGGTTCAATATCTTTAGCATAGATATCAAGAACTTCATCTACCTCATCTACAACAAAACCTATATCCATTTTCTCACCATCATCATCCATTTCAATAATGATAATACATGTCCGCCTGGTTGTTTCACCACGTTTTTTCCCTAAACGTACTGCAAGATCAATAATTGGAACCACATTACCTCGCAAATTACTCACACCCCGAATATGAGGAGGAGTAAGGGGTACGCGCGTCATCTCATTGTATTCAATAATTTCATTAATGACGCCAATTTCTGTACCAAATAGTTCACCATCTACTTTAAATGTTAAATACTTGGTTCCTGTATTTTCCATTTCACTGATTAGTTCATTTGTTTCTGATAAAGACAGCATATTTACATCTTCACTCATAATTTCTGTCATAATGATTTCTCCTAATACTTATAAAGCAGTAGCTATAACTATTCACGCAAAACGCTCAAAGTCATCTTCATCAATTCTTTCAGATTTATTAACAACGGAAGCATTACTACTTACCTCTGTAACCAGTCTTGACTGTGTGGATTTTTCTTTCATATTTGATCTATCTTCATCATGAGCATGAACACCTTCAATATCATCCCCCAGCTTAAAGAAGCCAATTGTATGTCTCAGTTCCTTAACCTGCGCAGCCATTTCTTCTGACGTTGCTGCCAACTCTTCAGATGATGAGGCGCTAATTTGTGCCGCTTTATCCAGTTGTTCAACTGCACTGTTCACCTGTTCAACACCCGCGGCCTGTTCTTCTGAAGCAGCACTTATTTCCTGTACTAAATCAGCTGTCTGTTGAATGTTGGGTACTATCTCATTAATCAAACCACCTGCACGCTCAGCCACTTTGACACTGTTACTCGCAAGATCACTAATTTCCTGCGCAGAACTTTGGCTACGTTCAGCAAGTTTTCTCACTTCGTCTGCAACAACGGCAAATCCTTTACCGTGTTCACCCGCACGTGCAGCTTCAATTGCTGCATTTAACGCAAGCAGGTTTGTTTTATAGGCAATATCTTCAATTAAGCCAATTTTTGATGCAATCGAACTCATTGCAGACACCGTTTCTTTTACTGCCTCCCCACCCTCAACTGCCTGTGATGATGTGGATGTTGCAATGCTATCTGTTGTTTTAGAATTTTCAGCATTTTGCTGAATTGATGCACCCATTTGTTCAAGTGAAGCACTGGTTTCTTCTATACTGGCTGCCTGTTCACTGGCTGTTGAACTGAGTGATTGTGCTGTTTCACTGATTTGTTGTGAAGCAATCGCCAGCTGTTCTGAACCTGCATTCACCTCAATTAAAACATTTTGAATTTTTTCCATAAAACCATTCAATGATTTTGCCGTTTGACCAATTTCATCCTTACCTAAATCAGGCAAGCGATACGTTAAGTCACCATCACCATCACGTAAATCGTCAACAGCATTTCTAATAGTATTTATTGGAATGATAATTTTACGTGACAAGAAATATGCACCAATCATAAGAAAAACCACAATCAAAGAAACCACAATCAAAGAAAACATAAATTCAGCATCTTCCTTTTTTTGAATGATTACATGAATATGCTTGCTTATATTATTTAAATTGTCTTCTGTCTTATTAACAATGCCCCGCATCTCACCTAGTATTCCTTGCTTACTGTTTAATCCAAGCTCAGAACTTTTATTAACAAGTTTTTCAAATATTTTTCCATAGGCTTGCAGGTGATTTTTAATAACACTGGAATTAGCAAGACCACTAGCACTCACTTTGAGTTGCAGATTAACAAGATTTTTATTTAATTTTTTCAGGTATTTTAAATCTTTACGCAACATGAAATCTTTTTCATTTCTACGCAAAGTCAACATACCGCTTAACAATTCATAATTACCAGCCTCTTTTATATCTTTTTCTGCGCTATGTACTGCATGACGCAACTCACCATACAATGCATCTTTCGAATGCAAACCAATTTCCTGCTGAAAACTAACTAACTGATTAAATTTTTTATAGTAAGCATCCAGATTACTCTCAAAAACAACAACTTCTTCGGTATCAATATTATGATGTTCTAATGATGATTCAAGTTCTTTAGTATGCTGCTGAATAACTGTATAATTATCATTGAATTTATTCTGGTACTTTAGTGTTTTCCTTGCCAGGAAGTCCTTTTCATTTCGTCGCAACATCAGCATATTTACACGTAAAGTGTTCACCTTACTTTGTTGTTGCTCAAGATCAATAAGAGTATTCATTGATGACTGTTGAAATAACACAATAACAATAATAGCGATAACAGATGCCAACGATATCCCAAATATTTTATACGCAATTTTCATTTTGTTTCCTATATATTAAGTAAATATAACTATCATTAATTTATTATGCAAAACGCTCAAAGTCATCTTCATCAATTCTTTCAGATTTATTAACAACGGAAGCATTACTACTTACCTCTGTAACCAGTCTTGACTGTGTGGATTTTTCTTTCATATTTGATCTATCTTCATCATGAGCATGAACACCTTCAATATCATCCCCCAGCTTAAAGAAGCCAATTGTATGTCTCAGTTCCTTAACCTGCGCAGCCATTTCTTCTGACGTTGCTGCCAACTCTTCAGATGATGAGGCGCTAATTTGTGCCGCTTTATCCAGTTGTTCAACTGCACTGTTCACCTGTTCAACACCCGCGGCCTGTTCTTCTGAAGCAGCACTTATTTCCTGTACTAAATCAGCTGTCTGTTGAATGTTGGGTACTATCTCATTAATCAAACCACCTGCACGCTCAGCCACTTTGACACTGTTACTCGCAAGATCACTAATTTCCTGCGCAGAACTTTGGCTACGTTCAGCAAGTTTTCTCACTTCGTCTGCAACAACGGCAAATCCTTTACCGTGTTCACCCGCACGTGCAGCTTCAATTGCTGCATTTAACGCAAGCAGGTTTGTTTTATAGGCAATATCTTCAATTAAGCCAATTTTTGATGCAATCGAACTCATTGCAGACACCGTTTCTTTTACTGCCTCCCCACCCTCAACTGCCTGTGATGATGTGGATGTTGCAATGCTATCTGTTGTTTTAGAATTTTCAGCATTTTGCTGAATTGATGCACCCATTTGTTCAAGTGAAGCACTGGTTTCTTCTATACTGGCTGCCTGTTCACTGGCTGTTGAACTGAGTGATTGTGCTGTTTCACTGATTTGTTGTGAAGCAATCGCCAGCTGTTCTGAACCTGCATTCACCTCAATTAAAACATTTTGAATTTTTTCCATAAAACCATTCAATGATTTTGCCGTTTGACCAATTTCATCCTTACCTAAATCAGGCAAGCGATATGTTAAGTCACCATCACCTTCACGGAGATCATCTACCGCAGCATTCATGGTTTTGATCGGTTGAGTAATCGCCCGGCTAATAAATAAAACAAATATAATAGTAATTAACAAAACAACTATTACGATAGAAGCTTCCGCATACATGGTGTTTTTTGTTGCTGTGTAGGATTGTTTAGCCGTTTTTATAAGTTTTTCTGCTAAATTATCTTCAACCTTTTTCAAAAGATTAATTTTTTTTGTTTGCATCGCAAACCAATCAGATGAAGAAATACCAAAATTACCTACAGTAGCATTATCTAACGCTATATTTCGCATGCGTATAGCCTCGGTAATTTCTCGCGCTTGCATAGTGTTACGGTAAAAATCAATATTTTCCTTAGAAGAAAAGGTTAAAAACATTTTATCAAATGCATCTTGCTGTGAAACTAACGAGACCAGTTTGCGATACATATTTGGTGCGAATTTATCGAGAGCAAATGTATTGCTGAGAACAGCGCGTTCAATACCCGCCCGTTCTTTGGATTGCAGAAAGTTAATGTACGCTATAACGACGACTGAAATATCAGCCGTTATACTTGCTTCAGCAATATTAGAAAGAGAATCAAGAAGACTATTGTTGATATTAGAATAAAACCCTATTGCTTCTCCTGTGTTAATTGTTAGATTACTAACACGATTACGAATCGATTTCACATTACTGAATTGTTTAATACCTTCAGTTAAACCCTCATTTTCACCTCGAATCAGGTTTTCCAATCCATTGTTTCGTAAATAAACTCTTAACTCATTAAGGCGCTTATTTGTGTTGTCACGTTGTGATATTATTTTCCTCGAGAAAGCATTACCTTTACTTCCGATGTATCCTGCAGTCATGCCTCTTTCTTTTTGTAACTCATGTACTAAACTACTTATTTTTTTAGACAACTGCATATACTGAGACACAGTATTAAACTGGACAGACAAGTTATACTTATCACTTATACCTGCCCACATATATGCAACCAGAGTCAACGCAGGCAGTGCAAGCATCATACCCAGTTTATTTAAAACACTTATATTTTTAAATGAAAAAAACATAGATTCCTCGCATTAATATCAATGTAATACAGTATTGTCAGCAGTAGTCTTTATTCCTGATAATGTTGATGTCTGTATTGCACGTTGAACTAAATTAGGTACATCCAGGATAATAGCGACATTGCCACTACCTAAAATGGTTGCACCACTCAGACCTTTTACATTTTGCAAAATTTTACCCATAGGTTTAATAACAGTTTGTAACTCACCCAATAGTTCATCTACAACAAATCCAGCGGTATTTGCACCATATTTCACCACAACAATACTTTCATGTTTATTATGATCACCTGGTTCATCAAAATAATCACGTAAACGTAAATACGGCAAAACCTCATCACGAAGATTAATATATCCATGCATACCAGTATTTGTTCCTTTATTGACATCAGCATCAAGTTCAATACATTCATTTACCATATCAAGCGGAATAACATAGGATGATTCACCAACGCGAACCTGGAAACCATCAATTATTGCTAAAGTCAGTGGTAAACGAATACTTACTGTTGTGCCACCACTCTCATTCGCCATGACATCAACTGTTCCACGTAATGCTTCAATATTACGACGTACTACATCCAAACCAACGCCACGTCCAGATAAATTAGTCACCTTATCTGCAGTAGAAAAACCAGCTTCAAAAATCAAATGAAATACTTCATGATCAGTTAATGCCTGACCGTCTACAACCAGACCTTTTTCATGCGCTTTTGCTAAAATTTTATCCCGTGATAAACCTTTACCATCATCAGAAACTTCAATAACAATACTGCCGGAATCATGGTAAGCGTTAAGCCATACATTACCTTTTACCGGCTTACCCGATGCTTCACGTTCTGCAGCAGTTTCTATTCCATGATCCATTGCATTTCGTACCAGATGCATTAACGGGTCACCAATTTTTTCAACTACAGTTTTATCAAGTTCAGTTTCAGCACCATCAATGTTAAGTATAATTTCCTTACCTAACTCCTTGCTTACATCACGTACGACACGTTTAAAACGATTAAACGTTTCACCAATTTGAACCATACGTAAATTAAGTGCGTTATCTCTAATCTCCTCAACTAAATGACTCATAATCGATATAGATTCAATAAGCTGTTCATCACCACTATTATTGACTAACATATTGGCAGTCGCACCGGAAATAACTAATTCACCAACAAGGTTAATCAAACTATCAAGTTTCTCCGCATCAACTCTGAGTACATTTTGCCCTGCTGACTTATTAAACATATTTTTACTTTGTTTGTTCAATGCAGTATTAACAACTTCTTCATGAATTACTTTATTCTCAACAAGGACTTCACCTATAGGGGTAGTGTTTTCTTCACCTGTAATAGACGATTGACAGCTTAGAGCTTGATCAAGTTCTCGCTGGGTTAATGCACCACTGGCAATCAGTATCTCGCCAACGCGCATATCTTCTTCAGGTAAAGACTGAATAACATTGGCATAATTTTGAATTTGAGCACGGGGTGATAAAATATATAATTCGCACATGTCCTGAACAAATTCAAAAACCTGTTCAATTTTTTCTTTATCAACATCTGCGGAAAAATCAATTTCAAAACCAAGGTAACAAAGCTCAGGATCAAATTCTTGCAGTGAAGGGAAGTCATCAAATAAGGTTGTAACGTGTACTATTTCACCAATTTTTTGTAAATAGCGCATAAATGACAAAGGATCCATACCATTTTGCAAAACATCTTTATCAAAGCGCACTGAAATATGCCAATTGTCAGATATAACTAACTGTCCATGGCTTTCAATTTCAATATGGGAGTTATGATTTATACTATCCTGACCTACTATAGCTGTGTTATTTTCAGTTACTGCTGAAGTTCCCATATAAAGATTTAAACTATTTCGTAAAGTTCTGTCTAATTCTTTTTCATCATCATCAATTTCTTCACCTGCAACAGCCTTAGTGACCAGAATTTCCATATGATCGCGACAGGAAAGCAAAATAGCGACAAGATCACTCTCAACTTCAATTTCACTATTACGTACTTTATCTAATATATTTTCAACAATATGAGTAAATGATTCAACATCATCAAAACCAAAAACTCCACCTGTACCTTTAATTGTATGTGCGGCACGAAATATTGCATTTATTGCTTCATCATCAGCAGGTGATTCTTCCATCAATAACAAGGCCTCTTCCATTGATGTTAAAAGCTCACCACATTCAAGTAAAAATGTTTCTTCCGGGCTACTCATTATCCTCTCCTGAAATTTTCTTTTCTCTATTTGGTCTTACAGTACGAGTGGATCACCAAAAAAACTTCCCATATTATAAAGTTCTATTACTTCTAGAACTGCAGGGCTATGTGAGTTCATCGTAAACTCAATTTCTTTTCTTTCACATTCACGTTTAGCTGCAATTAATATCTGAAAACAGGCTGTGTCAAATTCAGCAACATTAGAAAGGTTAATCGTTACTGCTTTACATTTTTCAATTCTATTAAAGAGTTCTGTTTTTAACGTTGCTGCCTCATATATTGTCAACTCTCCTTCTAACTCAACATCACACAATCCAGAACGTTTCTTTTTTACTTTAATCATGATATGTACTCTGAGATAATAAAAATTTATGGCATTATTAATTTCGAAACTGCATCTAACATTTGATCAGGTTTAAATGGTTTTACCATCCAGGCTTTCACTCCTGCAGCTTTACCTATATCCTTTTTATCTGCACCTGCTTCAGTAGTTAACATAATAATCGGGGTAAATTTATATGCTGCCATATCCTTAATTTTTTTCACCATAGTTAATCCATCCATATTAGGCATATTGACATCACTAATAATTAAATGAATTTTTGTTCCATCCAGCTTTGATAAACCATCCAGCCCATCACAGCCTTCAATAACATCATAACCTCCACCTTTTAATGCTATAGCAACAACCTGTCGTAATGATGCGGAATCATCTACAATCAATATCGTTTTTGCCATTCCGATTCACCTCTTACTTTATATATACAAGTATTAAACATTAGAAAAACTCAAGTTCACCATCCTGATTGCCGCTAACATTTTCACCCCTGTGTAACTGGCGTTCTTCATTAGTTGTATATGATTCTTCAAGCTTTATCATAATCGCTTTACAATCCAGCATACTTTCTTCGCCATTCTCTATTCGTTGTTTATCTTCGTCTACCTTAATTGCTAACTCACTTAACGCATCATGTACGTGATGCAAAATCTGACTGGTTCGGTCCTGAAATTGTAATGAAACTAAAATATCATTAATTTCACTTACAATTTCCACACTTTCACTTTGCAAGATCTCAGACGAATCAGCCATACCCTGAGTTACCATCTGCAAGCTATCTAATACATCTTTGATAGTGGTGGCCCCATTTGTTTCTAACTCAGCTTCTTTTTCCATCGACTGTGCTGAAACATTTAAGGTGTCTTCAACCTTTGATGTGAAGTGGTTTATAATACTTGTAATTTGTTTACCCGTTTCTCCAGATTGAATTGACAGATTACGAACTTCATCAGCAACCACAGCAAAACCACGGCCAACCTCTCCTGCACGTGCGGCTTCTATTGCTGCATTTAACGCAAGTAAATTTGTTTGTGAAGCAATTTTTTCAACACCTTCCGCCATACTTTTTAAACGGTCCGTTTCATCTGAAAGACTTTGTAACACGTCAAATGAAGCTTTACGTTCAACCAGGGCTACACTCATATTTTGAATAACGCTATTTAATTGCACTCGGCTATTTTCAAAAACATTAGTTAATATTGATTTACCGTCAGTTGGTACAGGAGCATTAGCAAGTTTTGCTGATTCCAGTGCTATATTTAATCGTTCGATAAGATTACCAAAACGCAATGTCATTACTGTAATAGCTTCTTCAGTTTGTTGACGTGAGCTTTCAATCTGTCGATTGGATACTTCAATGACTTGAGTAATTACATTTGAGAAATGTTCAATTTGCAGGTTTAGTTTGTTTTGAATATCTACTTTAAAATCTGATGCATTATTTTTTTCTGCAAGCAATTCTTTTTTTATTTTTTCAAGTTTAACACCTGTTAAGATACCAGCAGCCAATACACAAATACTTAGCACAATTGAAATACCATTGATGATCGAGCTGGCTAAAACGACAAAAACCACCATCAATACTGGCAACCAAAAAAATTGACTCAGAGATTCCTTATTTGATCTATTTTCCATGGAGATACTTTTATACTTTTATCTAATTTTCGCCATGCTACTTAAACATATTATTTATATGTTTATTTTTAAAAAATTGACTTTGTAAAAGCTTTAACGGCCGTTTAAAGTAAAACATTAGATAACCAATAAAGTAAAGCTTCAAAACTTTAAAAAACGGATTATAAAGCACACGATCAACCTCTAACCTTTACCTGGTTAAATAAATTGTAAACTTTGTTACAAGCTATACGTGTAAACCCTAATAAGATTTAAGTAGAATTTTTTAATCTCATATATTCTTTTATTTTTAATATAAATAAATACCAAAAACTTACAATCTATATACTTCCCCATACTTTTTTTACTCGTTCTAAATTTATTTTAAAAAACTCATTAAAAAAACCGCAACTTGCGGTTTTTTTTCAGGCATTAATAAATTAAATCACTTATCACTTTAATTATATTCTGTGCTCACTTTGACATGCTCGAGAAAATCTCACATGGTAAACATTTTAATAGAATGGCTTACCATTGGTGTTGTATTTTTTGTTACAGCACTCAAAACTGTTATTTATACTATTAATATTTAGTAATGCAGAAAATACTATTACAACAGCTAATACCATCGTTATTGAAAAGCCCCAATAATACGGGGTTTATTGTGAATTTATTTTAAAAAATAATCTGGCAAAAATATGTTTAAGTTGCATAATGAAGCTATCCTTTTCTTCAAGCCTGATTTCTTATCAATTTACATAATAAAATCAGGGGTGATAATATAATAATATGGCGTCAACTATATACTCGTCCAACTGTGGTGTTTCTTTATCCTGTTTTAAATAAAACACTTAAAGTTTTGAGATATAATTATTCTAAATTAGTTGTGATATAAAATATCCACCAACAATAAAAAAGTAAAAATAATATTTTTGTCATTAGATGCATTCATATATTTATCGGTGTCAGGATTTGAAACATTCTTTTACTTAACAGCAACAAATTAATTAGAAATTTTCTTTTTTTAGATTCAGAAAATTACATCTTTGCACTAAATTAATTTACTTTTTTAAACACCACCGAAAAATACGGTTAAATATTTTAGTGATGTTTAAGATGAAATAACTGCCATAGCATGCAACCTGAGCAACAAAACTTATTACCGCGTAACACTCAAATTCTGATATCAGCCAGAATACTCTCTTGTTTTTTCATCCTCAGCACTATGAGTCCGGCCGACAAAATGTTTTAATTGCTTAATTATTTTGTTGCCGGCTAATTATTATGCGCCCTGTCTCTTTTATTATTTTCCTGATTATATTGAGTTTAATTCTCACCATAAGCTCATTATTCATGGGTAGCGTAACGTTGCCTTTACAAACTGTATGGCATTCATTAATTAATTCAGGCGCAGAAGACACCTCACTTATTGTTACAGAACTCCGTTTACCCCGTACTTTAGCAGCCTTCGCAACAGGTGCATTACTTGCACAAGCCGGTGCACTCATGCAAGTACTGGTTCGCAACCCACTTGCCGACCCTTATATATTAGGAGTATCCGGCGGTGCTGCTACGGCTGTACTCATTGGTATGTTATTAGGTTTTAGTAGCGCCTTTAATTTAACCGGACTGGCTTTTATTGGCGCACTGATTGCGATGTTTCTGGTTTTTGCCCTGGCTCATCAAAAAGGCAGCTGGACACCCACACGTTTATTACTAACAGGTGTTGTCATTGCTGCAGGCTGGGGAGCGGCAATCAGTTTAATATTAACATTGTCTCCTGCGACTAACTTACATGGCATGTTATTCTGGTTAATGGGTGATCTAAGTTATAGTTATTCTGCTTCCTTTGCCTTCAGCGCATTAGTTATTGGCCTGGCATTAAGTATGCTGTTGTCATCACAACTTAATGTTCTAATACGTGGTGATAAACTCGCCGCTACCTTAGGCATTAACCTGAAACAATTACATATCAAAATTTATATTCTGGCTTCATTACTTACCGCCGCTGCTGTTGTACAAGCAGGCAGTATTGGTTTTGTTGGTTTTATTGTGCCGCATTTAATTCGTTTAACCGGTATTACTGACCACCGATTCCTGTTACCAGCTGCTACCTTAGGTGGTGGTATTTTAGTCCTGGTTGCCGACACTGCGGCACGAACTATAATTGCACCGCAGCAATTGCCCGTTGGAATTATTACTGCCCTGATTGGCATTCCTTTGTTTTTGTTTTTATTACAACGGGATGCGAAACAATGAGTCTGATAAGTTGTACTGCCTTAAACATTAAAATTGCAGATACGCAGGTATGTGAAGACTTAACCCTGTCCATTAATGCAGCTGAAAACTGGGCAATCCTGGGAATGAATGGCTGTGGTAAAACTACATTACTGCATCACCTGGCAGGATTATCACTCGCTCAGGCAGGTGATATAAGTATCAACGAAACATCGTTATACAAACTGTCTCGACGGGAAATTGCTCAACAACTCAGTTTACTCTTACAACATCAGGAAGACCATTTCCCGGGCACTGTTTTAGAAAGTGTTTTAATCGGTCGCCACCCTCATATCAAAAGCTGGCAGTGGGAATCTGAAGAAGATAAAAAACTCGCACTTGATACATTAGAACTCGTTGGATTAACTGATTTTGCTGAACGCGCCATTCTCACTTTATCAGGTGGTGAACGACAGCGTGTCGCACTGGCAACATTACTGGTACAACAAACCTGTATTCGCTTATTAGATGAACCTGTTAATCATCTCGATATTCATCATCAACACGAAGTCATGAAAACATTAACTTCTAATAACGATAATATTGCTAATGTATTTGTCCTGCATGATGTCAATCTCGCATTACGATATTGTGATCATGCCTTATTAATCTATGGCAATGGATCAACCCGACAAGGTATTTGTTCTGAAGTTTTAACTGAAAAATACCTGACAGAGTTATACCAATACCCTCTTCAGGAAATTAGACATAATAAGCAGCGTTGGTTTATTGCGAGTTAAAGATTTACTATCTGGCACCTTACAAAATTATCTTATCAAAAATACTTAGTAGTATATATTTACAACGCGTCGGCCTGAAGGCCGACCCTACCTAAATCAAAACAAATCCACCTGTAGCTCGGCTCTCATAGTGCCCCCTCAATAAAAATCAACTAAGAGGGTATTAGGCCGACAAAATTTACCTACAACAATACCATTCTTATCAAACACACAAAATTAAGATAGCCAGCTAACTATTTGAAATACTTATTTATTCCTCATAACACCCTATTCAATTATAAATCTAATTTGACACCCCCACACAACCCCGCTAAAGTCACGCCACTTTTACTGCTTCAGGTGCTGAGCCAAATATCTATTTGGTAAAGTGAAACGAGAAGTCGGTGCGATATCGCTCTATTTCTAACAGACGAAATCAATTCCGACGCTGCCCCCGCAACGGTAGTCGAGTTTAAGTGAATCATCTCTGCCACTATGTCGAAGGACATGGGAAGGCGATTCACCCGGTAAGTTTACTTACTAACTCGAAAGCCCGGAGACCGGCCTGATGTGATCGTAGTGTATCGCGGAGGGCGATAACGGGCGGATTATTTACTTCCTGACCCTTTATATTCCTCTGAGATAAAAAATAATAAAACGCGCGGGTGTGCGTATTACTCGAGGAAACAAAAATGAAAAAAACCAGACAAGCTATTCTGGTCGCTCTTGCCACTGGCCTTGCCCTTCCAACAATTGCAGAAGAACAATCGCCCATTATTGTTACTGCCACACGTACTGCACAAACGGCTGATGACTCATTAGCATCAGTTACAGTTATCACACGTGATGATCTTGAAATGAGTCAGGCACATTCTATTGTTGAAGTATTACAAAACGTAACCGGGCTTCATATCAGCCGCAGTGGTGGCATTGGTAAAGTAACTAATGTTTTTATTCGTGGTACTGAAAGTGATCATGTTCTGGTATTGGTTGATGGTATTCGGGCAGCATCTGCTACATTAGGCAGTTTTTCCTGGAGTAGTTTATCGCCGGAACAAATTGAGCGAATTGAAATTGTTCGTGGTGCTCGAGCAAGCTTATACGGTTCCGATGCTATTGGCGGTGTCATCCAGATCTTCACCAGAAAAAACAAAACTAACAGCATTTATGTTTCCTACGGTAGTAATAATACCAATGAAGTAAATTTAAGCTTAGGTGGTGGTACTAACTGGAAATACAGCATTAATGCTGGCCATTTTCTTACCGATGGTATCCCTATTACAACATCATCAACAGAAGATCGTGGTTATGATAATACACATATCAGCTTTGCATTAAACGGAAATATTAATAGTGATAACAAACTACAAATTGCAATTAACCATGCACAGGGAAGAAACAAGTTTGATTCAGGCACAGGTAATTCTGAATATGAAAATCGTACCATAAGTGCTGAATATCAATTGCAAGCAACAAGTATCTGGTCGCAACTATTTCGTCTTGGAGACACGCTGGATTATTCCCGTTCCTACAGTCCGTATTATCCATCAAGCATTACGACCAAGCGCCAAACCGCGGCATGGCAAAATGACATAGCACTATCGGATGATCTTCTAACTTTAGGGATTGATTACTGGAATGATGATGCAACAAAAGATAACAGTGGCACTATTGATGCTTCAATAAATAACCTGGCAACATTTGCTCAATACCAATTCAGCTCTTTAGCAAGTGACTGGATCATTGCAGCAAGAAGTGATAAGCACAGTGATCTTGGTACAAATAACACATGGAATATCAACTGGGGATTTAGTTTATCTAAACAATCTCATCTTACTGCATCTTATGGCACAGCATTCAAAGCGGCCAGCATTAATGATATATACTGGCCATATAATTCATCACCATGCTGGTATAATGCCGCTCTAACGTGTATTACACAGGGTAATATTAATATAAAACCCGAGTTTTCCGATAGCAGTGAAATTGGTTATAAATTCAAATCCAGTAAAATAACGTTCACTTCTAATTTCTTTTATACTGAAACACGTAATTTGATTGAATGGGCAACCATTCAAACTGGGGCAACTGAATATACAACGACGCCTTCTAATGTATCTCGCGTTAGTATCAGGGGACTGGAACTGCAACTTGATATGCCGTTGGGTAATTGGAATAGTTCAAGCCGTCTTACTTTGTTAGATGCAAAAAATATTGCTTCAGGTAAACAACTGGATCGACGTCCGGCAACAACTGTCGCCTTTATCCTGCAAAGAAGCATGGATAATCATCAGCTTTATTCTGAAATACTTGGGTTTTCAGAACACTATGATTCAAGTGGCTCAATCGAACGCCCTGGTTATGCATTAGTTAATGTCGCTTATGGCTATAAACTTTTCAAAAATACTCACATCAAGCTACGTATCGATAACTTATTGGATAAAGAATATGTTACCGTCACAAGTTCATTTGCTGGTGATTATTCAAACTCGGGAAGAAGCGCATATATTGGACTGACTTATCAGTTTTAAACAAAAACATGGGTAGATTAAAGAAAAAGAATAAGTCATTTATTGTATTGCTGGGGATATCCCTGGCAATACATGTCACCTTATTTTTTATTTTTTCGTATTCTAAAAGCGATACTGTTACTTTAGCCCCCCCTTCTCAGCAAGGTAGTGTTTTAGTCGTTGTTTTAAAATATAAGAATCCCCCTTCATCCTCTTTTGTTAAAACATCCAGTTCAAAATTGATATCTTCTCTTCAAAGCAACAAACAGACAACATCACAAAACCTCAACAAAACAACAAAGACCAACTTAAAAGAAACTAAAACAGAAGTAATATATTCTGAATTAAAAAAATCAATTCTGAATAAAACAACCTTAATCAGTCAGATTAAATCTGAATTCAGTCAACACTTTAAATATCCATTGTTCGCTCGTCGTAAAGGCTGGCAGGGAAAAGTATTACTCATGTTTAATATTAATAATTCTGGCATCATCAATAATATTAAAATTAAAAATAGCTCAGGCTATAAAATTCTTGATAATGCAGCAAAAAGATCTCTGTCCAACATTGAACAAATCAATATTTCTGCAAACATGAATTTACCGATTAATACATATTTACAAATACCCGTTATTTATAAGCTTACCGAAGGTTAATAAAAAGGATTTATTATGGGACACAGACTCTCAAAAATTTATACCCGTACCGGCGACAAAGGTGATACGGGCTTAGGTGATGGCTCACGGGTAGATAAAGATCATATCCGGGTGGAAGCCTTTGGTAGCGTCGATGAACTTAACAGTATTATTGGCATGATTCTCGCTAATGACATTGCCAAAGAAATTTCCACTTGCTTAAATAAAGTACAACATCACCTGTTTGATTTAGGCGGCGAACTTTGTATACCGGGGCATATCGCGCTGGATGAAAGCTATATCAGCTACCTGGAAACGACACTGGATAACTTCAATACAAACTTACCCAATTTGAAAGAATTCATTCTACCTGCTGGTGGTAAAGCGACTTCTGTGTGCCATTTAGCCAGAACAGTATGCCGTCGCGCAGAACGACGTGTCGTCACCCTGACAAAAGATGAAACGGTTAGCCCGCATGCCCTCAGTTACCTGAATCGGCTCTCTGACTTATTGTTTGTTATCGCAAGAGTACTAGCGCGAAGTGAAAATGGCAGTGAAGTACTATGGCAGCCTTATCAGGATAAAGAAGCCTGATATCCTTTTATAACAAGAAAACAATACATGTCTGAAGAAGATAAAAACAAGCGCCATGAAATTCGTATGACGAAAAAAAAAGCCATCGTTGACGAAAAGGTTAAAAAAGCCGACAAAGAAACAGGCGTTATTGTTATCACTACTGGTAACGGTAAAGGTAAAAGCTCATCCGGCTTTGGTATGGTGGCTCGCGCACTTGGTCATGGAATGAAAGTGGGCATTGTGCAGTTTATTAAAGGTGCCTTTTCTACAGGTGAAGAAACTTTTTTTCGCCGCTTCCCCGATGAAGTTAAATATCATGTAATGGGAGATGGCTTCACCTGGGAAACTCAAAATCGTCAACAGGATGTCAAAACAGCAACACACGCATGGCAAGAAGCAAAACGTATGCTAAATGATGATAGCTATGATCTTATACTTCTTGATGAACTCAATATTGTACTCAAATATCAATATCTTGATATCGAAAAGGTCATTAAAGATTTACAAAGCCGACCCGAGATGCAACATGTTGTTATTACTGGTCGTTCGGCAAAAGATGAACTCATCGAAATTGCCGACACTGTAACGGAAATGAAAGATGTTAAACATGCTTTCCGTTCAAGGATTAAAGCACAAAAAGGTATTGAACTTTAATAATCAATAACAGGTGTGTCCGTTTACTTATATATTATGCCATTATAAGAACACAAAACTATGAAACCTGCTGTCATAAAGACTGAAGTTCCCAGCTCCAGTAAAATCAGCACTCAGTTGAGTGGCGCGTACTACTTTGACTCATACAAAGTACGCATATCAAACAACGATCGTACAGCCTTAAATATCTACCTGGAGATTGTTTCGAAAACACCTTCATGGATCAATTACCTTATGTCCATTAGAAATAATATTGTTTCAATATTAGGATTAAAGAACCTTGGCCATCTCGGTGAGATAGATACAGGTAAACCAGAAAGTGAATATTGCGTAGGTGACAGGGTAGGCATTTTTTCGATACTTTCACTAAGTAAACAGGAAGTTATTCTTGGAGATTCTGATAACCATCTTGACGCTAAGCTTTCTGTTTTTATACTGGACGAAAGTGAAAACAAAGTAGTCACCATATCGACCGTGGTTTATGTTCATAATATGCTTGGAAGAGTTTATATGTTATTTGTTAAGCCGGCTCATAAGCTCATTTCTCCAGCGATGCTTAGATTAGTCGGTGTGAAGTAGTCATGCGCTATAGAAAGTCAAAAGAAGGAATATATGAAAATATTACTTATAACCCTGATAATAACTTTCTTTACAACATCCGTTCAGGCATCAGGGCTTTCATTACTAACCCGAAAACTTAATGGTACTAATATTACTTATAACTATACGAGTGGTCGCTCATATAACGTTAAGTTTGAAAAAAAGGGTGTTAGCTATCGCTACCTTACAGGCAAAAAACCAGGAACATGGTGGGGCCCGTTTCCTTACCAGGCCTTTGAAATAGAAAACGATGTCTATTTTGCCTCATGGTTTGAAAAAGGATACGGTGATTACGTAACCCTGCTCGTCAATTTCAACAATAATCTTTTATATGGAAGTGCCATTTTGTCTGCTGAAAATGTTCATTTCCATGGAGCAAAAATTATTAACGTTCAGCGTAAATAAAACACTCCATAAGTCACTCTAAATTAAAAAATCTACCTCTATTTACCTTCATTCCCCTGGCTCATAATTGAGACCTGAGTAGCTCATGTCAGGATTTTTAAGTCAATTAGCCACCCGAACCTCATATTTCCTCACTTTTATTGTCTTAACTAAGCCTTGACAGTTGCGGCATCCCTGCTAAAGTTAATGAACGTTCACTTAGTTAACGGAGATAAACATGTCAACGAATCAAATCGAACTTGATGCCAGCGGACTAAACTGCCCGTTACCCATCCTACGCGCTAAAAAAACCATTAATGGCTTAACACCAGGCCAGGTCTTGCATATCACGGCTACCGATCCCGGTTCAGTGAAAGATTTTGAGTCCTTTTGCAAACAAACTGGTAACGAATTGCTTTCTTCTGCCGAGAAAAATGGCAAGTTTGTATTCGAAATTCGTAAAACCTAAGGTAACTATATGGCCGGTCGACTTAAAGCCGCTGAGCGTAAAGCATCGATACTTGCAGTTGCCAAAGTCCTGTTTGCAGATAAGGGCTATCATGGTGTTTCTGTTGATGAAATTGCTAAGCGGCTGGGTGTAAGTCCGGCCATTTTATACCAACACTTCCCTTCTAAAGAAGCGTTGTATGAAGCAGCTCTAAATTCAATATCATGTGTAAGAGAAAATTATGTCAACGTAATTCTTGAGGAACCTTCTGATTTTGGCAGTGTGCTTATGCGTATGACGCAGGTTTTTGTTGAAAGTATTTCACGCGATCCTGATTATTTGCGCATGGAAATGATGAGTGCACTTGAAGGTACTGCAGCAGCAAATCAGTTTTTTGAAAATCGATGGCGATCTTTTACAGATTACATCGAATTCAGCATTAAGGAATTATCAGAGGAAGGAAAAGTTGGCACAATCGATCCGAGAATAGCCAGTTTAATGTTTCAGGGAATGTTACGCGAAGCACTCTACACCAAATGTATTCTTGTCGAAAATCGTTACCAGGATATTCCTCTTGCTAAACTCGTTAAACAGTTGCTTGATATTTTTTTAAAATCAATTGAATACCAGAAAAGCTAAATAATGATAAGACTCACTCAAACGATAAAAGCCTTCGGCTCAGAAAATTTTAATAAAATCGCCAAAGAAGAAATTCAAAATATTGATCCGATGTTATTACCTTTGCAACAAGGTTTATCTCTCAGTAGTTATGTGGGTAATGCTGCTATTAGCGTTGTTATTCTTAAGGTTACTAACGAAAATAATTCCATACAGATAAAAACAGGGGGTTTCTATAGCGGAATTATTGCAGGTTGTAGTTGTTCTGATGATCCCTCTCCGACTGATGAACAAAATGAATACTGTGAACTTCAGTTTGAAATTAATAAAAATACAGCAGAAACAGATATCAGACTATTGAACAGTTAATAATGATTTATTAAGTACAAATAACTTACTTCGTTACTTCCTGCCTGTATAATTTATTCTTTTATATTTCAGCATATCCATAAATTAAGTAGCCTTATGTCAGTAGAAAACAGTTTTAAACGCAACATTCCTATATTAGCCTTATGCCAGGCTTTGTTTATGAGTGGCACCTCTTTAATGGTAGCGACAACCGCCCTGGTTGGTTTTGCACTTGCTGATGATAAAAGCTACGCAAGCTTGCCGTTTACCTTCCAGCTGGTCGCCACCATGTTTACAAGCATTCCTGCTGCGATGCTAATGGCAAAAATTGGACGTAAATTAACTTTTCTGCTTGGTACTGTTGTCGCCATGTTCGGTGCGGCGATATGTGCCTTTGCAGTTATACAACAGGATTTTTTATTATTTATACTAGGCAGTGTTTTAATCGGAATATTTTCCGGCTTTGCCAACTTTTATCGTTTTACTGCAGCAGATACGGTCAAAAAAGAAAATAAAAGTCGTGCTATTTCCTATGTTTTAGCCGGTGGAGTATTAGCTGCTATTATTGGTCCAAACCTGGCAAACCTGACCCGGGATACAATAAGTGGAGCTGCATTTGCAGGTAGTTATGCTTCGATTATTATCTTGTATATTTTATCGTTTATAGCACTTAATTTTCTTGATTTACCGCATCAAAAACAAATCTCAAAAGTTAAACAAAATAGCGGTCGTCCTTTAAGTGCTATTGCCCGACAACCCCGTTTTATTGTTGCTGTAATATGCGGCATGTTAGGTTATGCAACCATGACCCTGGTTATGACAGCCACCCCCCTTGCAATGCAACACCACCAGCATATTTATGCAGATACTGCCTTTGTTATTCAATGGCATGTGTTAGGAATGTTTGCCCCTTCATTCTTCACCGGTCATCTCATTAAGCGTTTAGGTTTATTACCCGTCATGTTTACCGGTGCAATATTTGGCCTTGCTTGTATATTTATTAACTTAAATGGAACAACAGTAAATCATTTCTGGTTTGCGTTACTATTATTAGGCATTAGCTGGAATTTTTTGTTTATTGGTGCAACAACATTACTCACGGAAACTTATAGAGAAAATGAAAAATTTAAAGCACAGGCATTAAATGACTTCCTGGTATTTTCAGTTGTTTCAGTCGCATCTCTCTCAGCCGGAATTTTGCATCATCAGATCGGCTGGCAATTTGTAAACTATCTTGCGATTCCTGCGATTATAATTATTCTTATTAGTCTTGCCTGGTTATATAAAATAAATAAAATTGTTAACATTGAACCCGATAATGAAATGCTGGAAAACGCCACTAATACCGCAGAAAGTTAATTCAGTTATTTTAATTTTATTTAAAAACGATAAATATTCAGGTAACTCATGAAAAAAGAAGCTGTCATTGTTATTGGTCTTGGTGAAATGGGCAGTGTATTTGCTCGTGCAATATTAAAGTCAGGACATCCGGTTTATCCTGCTTCTCGTAGCACTGATTTAGATGAACTCGCTAAAACAATCCCGAATCCTGCCATGGTATTAGTTGCTGTTGGCGAAAAAGATTTACAACCCTGTTTAAAACAACTCCCTTCTGCCTGGCATCATTGCATTACTCTGTTGCAAAATGAATTACTGCCGCGAGACTGGCAGCCACATAATTTTACTGATCCGACCGTAATATCAGTCTGGTTTGAAAAGAAAAAAGGTCAGGATTCAAAGGTATTAATTCCCTCTCCCTGTTTTGGACCTAATGCAGGCCTTTTAATTGAAGCCCTGGCTACATTAGATATTCCGGCATCTGAAGTAACCTCTGTTGATAAAATGGAAGAAGAACTTTTGATTAAAAATGTATATATTCTCACGACCAATATTTCAGGCTTAATTACTAAAAATAACGTAGAAGACTTATGGAATAAGCATAACGATCTTGCACTTGAAATTGCTAACGAGGTGATGGATATTCAGGCAACTTTGGTTGGACATGAACTTGATCGTGACAAAATTATAAAAGGATTTAAAGCAGGCATTGATGGTGATTTGCAACATATGTGCATGGGACGTTCTGCATCGGGGCGTTTAGCGCGTGCAATTGAGCAGGCTGATGCAGAAGGACTCGAGGTTAAAAAATTACGTGAAATACAAAAGCAGGCTTCATAAAGGAAAATATTTTTTAATTATCACCTGTTACTTTTCCTGGCCTCGTCTAATAATTCACACAGCTGATCTGCACCGTCTAATATTCGCGGGCCAGCCCTGTTCAAAAGGTCTGGATCAATAAAATAAATTTGTTCTTTTTTTACAGCCTGTAATTGTTGCCATAACTTCCATTCTGAAATCCATTTAGTCTTTTTATCACCTTTACCTGCAGCGATAATTACTTCTGTATTTGATGCTATCACAGCTTCGATAGAAACTTTTGGCGTCAGAGAATGAAGTTTAGAGAAAACGTTTGTCCCGCCACATAAGTTAATAATATTAGAAATAAGATGATTCCTGTTAATTGTCATTATTGGTTTATTCCATAGCTGATAAAAAACTTTCACTTTTTTCTTCTTTGAAAAGCGTTTTTTTAATAACTGGTAATGTTGTAAAAAATCTTTAGATGCTTTTTCAGCAGTTTTATTTGTTCCTGCAAGTACGCCAAAACGTTGTATTGTATTCGCAACATCCTCTGGGTAGCGAGGCTCGCTGATAAAAACAGGAACCCCGATAGAAATCAGCTTTTCTACTTGTTTTAAATTATTTCCAGAAGCCCATGCCACAACAAGATCTGGTTTTAATGAAACTATTTTCTCAACATCTAACGAGGGGTATCCACCTACACGAGGGATTTTTTTAGCCGCTGCAGGATAATCACTATACGATACAGCTCCAATAATTTTATTTCCTGCTCCCGCTGCAAACAATGATTCTGTAGCATGCGGTGCCAGACTAATAATTCGTTTCGCCGGTTGTTGTAGTGTAATAGTGTTTCCTGCATCATCTTTTACAGTTACAGTAGCATGTACGAAAGTTATCAGGCCTGTATTCAAGCTTAAACTCGCTAACAGAATAAAAAATATATTTCGTCGTTTAAACATAAGTTGAAATAGTCTCATTATTGTTTTCTGTTTTATTTATCAAACCAGACAACATTATTAATACATCACTTAACTTTTGCCACTGTTCTTTATTTGCAGGTAAGCCAAACCGAAGGCTGGGTTTTGATGTTGTTGTTTTTTCAAAATAACGAAGTAAGATACCCTGTTTAGCACAAGCCTCATAAATTTCTTTTGCCTGAGGATGTTTTAACCATTGGAACAATGCGGTTCCACCTGCAGGAACCAGACCATGTTCATTCAATACTTTATTTAACCGTAAACCCGACTTTATTAAAATTTCATGCGATTTAATTTGCCACTTTTGATCACATAATGCCTGCCGGGCAATATAACGTGTTGGCCCGGTTAATGACCATGGGCCCAGTCTCTCCGACATACGTTGAAGTAATTCTTTATCGCTAATCACAAAACCACAACGTATACCCGCTAAGCCAAAAAACTTACCCATCGATCGTAATACAATTAAGCCTGGCTTAATGCCCGATGCAACCAGACTTTTTTCCGGTGTAACATCCATAAAAGCTTCATCAACTATTAACCAGCCACCTTTGCCTGAAAGTTGTTGATGCCAGCTTAATAATTTATTTATAGAAATTATTTTCCCTGTTGGATTATTCGGGTTAATAACGACCAATACATCAAGTTGCTCAATATGTTCCTCTACATTATCCACGGATAATTGAATAACATCATGTCCTGCCTGTTTCCAGTTATATTCATGCTCAGCATACGTTGGTGAAATCACTGCAACTTTAGAAAAAGAACGTAAAGTGGGTAATGTTTGAATTGCCACTTGCGAACCGGCCACAGGTAAACAGGTAGCACAACCATAATATTTGCATGCTGCGCTTTCCAGGCCATCACACTCTTCAGGCAGAGATTGCCATATAGCATCAGGAACAGCGGCTACCGTCCAGCCATTTGGATTTAAGCCAGTGGACAAATCGAGCCAGTCTTCTTTTGCTATGCCGTATTTTTCAACCGCCGCTAAAATTCGACCACCATGCTGTATTGTCTTCATCTTAAATTCATTATTATCAGACAATTAATAAATCCCCTATTACGATAACCAGCAGCCAGATAAAAATACTTTTATACACTAAATGAATTGCTCTACTGATGTCGCTAACTTGTGGCAATTGATCACAACCTAATTCAGGACGTTCAATATTCTGACCATGATATATTGCCGCCCCGCCCAGTGAAATATTTAATGCTCCTGCACCACTCGCCATCACCACACCCGGGTTGATACCGTGCCAGTGTTTAGCTTGTCTTTGCCAGCATCTCCATGCTGTTACCGTATTTCCCGCAAGGGCATAACTGAATGCGGTTAAACGTGCCGGCAGCCAGTTTAAAACATCATCAATTCGTGCTGCGGTGCAACCGAAATAGTTAAAACGTTCAGTTCGGTATCCCCACATTGCATCAAGGGTATTTGCCAAACGATACAACACCACACCGGGCGCGCCTAAAATAATAAACCAGAATATCGCTGCAAAAACAGCATCACTGCCATTTTCTAATACAGACTCAATTGTCGCCTTATTAATTGCCACTTCATCACTGCTTGAAGTATCACGACTCACCATCATCGCGATCTTTTTCCTTGCCAGTACAATATCCTGTTTATTTAATGCATTACTGACGGCTCGGGCATGCTGTATCAGACTTTTTGTTCCTAATGCAAGAGTTAAACAAAGTATGCTTATCATTATTTCAGCTTGTGCTAGTTGCTCTACCAACTGTTCAACATAAAGCAATAAGGCGACTGTTGGAAGAACCAGTAATGTCCACGCGAGCAGTCCACTTAAATAAGATAAAAAAGGAGATTTACTCGAAAATTTGTTGAGCTTTGTCTCTAACCAAATTGCAACATTGCCAAAACCAACCAATGGATGCCAGCGACGTGGCTCACCAACAAGAGCATCAAGCAAGAGTGCAATAACAATAATAATGGAAATTAACATCAACGTATTTTAATGGATAAATCACCGGGACACCAAGGCATACCCTTGTAATATTTTCTACAATACTCCGGGAATACAAATATACGGGGCAAACAAACAGATAAACATACTAAGTGCGTTCACCTTAGTTGATTTGTACATTTAAAACGATTACTCCGATATGTCGACCTGATACCCTATTATTAAATATCACTAAGTTGGGCACGGCGAGACCGACCTGCAAACAACACATAGTACTAATACAGATCGGCTCATAGTGCCCACAAGAAAAAATATTTTGAGGGTATTTAATCCGACGCCGAGACGAAAAATAACCACAGCAGATATAATTTATCTCCGATCTCCCCGTGGTTATAATTTGTCTCTTCGTGTACTTAGTGTCCTTCGTGGCTCAAAAATGTCAAAATATACTAATGACAAAGACACGCACAATAATGATTCAGGGAACAACGTCTGACGCAGGTAAAAGTACGCTTGTTGCCGGTCTCTGCCGTATATTGAAAAATCGTGGTGAAAAAGTCGTCCCTTTTAAACCACAGAATATGGCACTTAATAGTGCAGTCACTGTAGATGGTGGTGAAATTGGCCGGGCCCAGGCTGTGCAAGCTTTAGCCGCCGGGCTGGAACCTCATACTGATATGAATCCTGTTTTACTCAAGCCCAATTCGGACACAGGTGCGCAGGTGATCATTCATGGCCATACTGCAACTAACCTGGATGCGGTCGATTATCACAATTATAAACCCACCGCGATGAAAGCAGTTCTGCAATCTTATAACCGTCTCAAACAACAATATGACTGGATTATTATTGAAGGTGCAGGTAGCCCGGCTGAAATCAATTTACGTGATCGGGATATTGCTAATATGGGCTTTGCAGAAGAAGTG
>CAZZIS010000026.1:0-32481 GCA_964654445.1 uncultured Thioalkalispiraceae bacterium | reverse complement strand
GCTGGCTTTTGTTCTACAGAATTGATGTAACAATATGTATTTCAATAGTCAGGTTGGTAGATCGTAGTGTAAAAGTAGAATTTCTTATTTGAAATTGATATTTACCAAAAGGCGTGCGACGTTTTATGTATCCTCATCCAGTAATGCCCGTATCTGCTTTAACAATGTTTGTGAAGTAAAAGGCTTCTTCAATATGTGTTGATGCAGGGATTCATCAACCAGATCATGATGCAGATTATCCGAAAAACCACTGACTAACTGAATTTTAATACCCGGGTAGAGTTGTTTTACTTGAGCTGCCAGCTGATAGCCATCCATATTAGGCATTATGATATCTGACAATAACAGGTCGACTGATTCATTTTCAAGAACAGCTAATGCTTGTTCTCCATCGTTTGCCGTTAATATATGATAACCATGCAATGTTAATATATTGGAAGTTAAAGTAACCAGTGCGGGCTCATCATCAACAATTAATACTGTTTCGTTTCCATTTAAATTATTTAATTCTCCCTCAGGTATAGATTGTTCTTTTGTTTCTGATTTTGTATATCTGGGGAAAAAAATGACAATACGAGTACCATGTGCATATTCAGAATAAACCTTAATATGGCCATTACTGCTATGCACAAAACCATATACCTGGCTAAGACCTAAGCCTGTTCCCTGGCTACCTTTAGTAGTAAAGAAAGGTTCAAACATACGGTTTCTGGTTGTTTCATCCATACCAATACCGGTATCGGTTATACTTAGTAACACATAATTTCCAGTCTCTATTCCATATTGTCGAGCATCATCATCATTGATTAGTTCATTACGTGTTACAAAAGTTAATTTTCCGCCTTGCTCCATTGCATGCATAGCATTGATACTGAGGTTGAGTATGACATCTTCAAAGGAAGCACTATCCAGTATCACAGGCCATAAATTATCAGCCAGATCGAACTCTATATTGATGCGCGCAGTGAGTGTTTTTTCCAGCATGTTTTTTTGCTCATGTAACACTGTATTGATGTTCATTGACTCTACAGCGGAAGCTTTGTGGCTCGAAAAGGATAACAATTTATTCGTTAATTTAGTTCCGCGCTTACCGGCATGAAATATTTCATCAACATACCCTGTTAATTCTTTATCATGGCCTAACTTGTCTTTAAGTAATTCGGAGTATCCCAATATAATTCCCAGCATATTATTGTAATCATGGGCAATGCCTCCAGTGAGTTTACCGAGAGCATCCATTTTTTGCACCAGACGTAATTGATCTTCATTTTCTCTACGCTCGGTAATATCCTGACTCCAGCCCATTAAACGTATGACACCACTTTCTTCATCTTGTATTGGGACAAATGATGATTGATAAATTCTTCCATTTGAGCCTTTGAATTCGAAGTCAGATTTTTTACCTTGCATTCCAGCTTCCATCAGCTGTGCAATTCGGGGGTTGTCTTCATCTGACACAGCATTCAAGTAAGGCATGTTTATGATTTCACTTTTAGATTCGATACATAACATTTTTAAACCAGTTGGATTCATTGACGTTATGTTTCCCTTATTATCAATTTCATGAATACAGTAAGGTGAGTTATCAAGCACTACTCGAAGATGCATTTTACTTTTCTGAAGTTCTACATTAGTTTTTTGTGTTTCTTTTTCAGAAAGGATTAAGTTTCTTACCAGTGGTGTTACTAACCAGCGCAGTAATAATATTCCGAAAAATACGAGAGAGATAAGAGTCGGGATGATGAATATTAATTTATTGCTAATGGGACTATATAATTCCTTTTGGTCAATTTTGATGACAGCACCAAAACCAAGTGTGCTAATAGGAGAATATGCTGCGACAACGTCTTCTTTTCGGTAATCTTTCGCAAATATAAGCCCCGTTTTACCTTCGAGTGCATAATTCATCGGCAAAGATTTGCCTTTTATGATTCGAGCCTGATGTGTAAGGAATTTTTTACCTGCAAAGCCGTTTAAAAAACATTGCATATTTTCACTATCTTTTTCTGATGCTTTACAAATAGCGAATTCCCCTGTTTTACCAATTGATGCGACATTTGTAAAAGTAGCAGTCAGTAAGGGCATCGCCTTTTCTGTAACAATTTTTCCAATATGCTGGTTGTGACTATATATATCATTACTAAAATAGAGAACAAACTGATCATCCCATAATAAAAAAGAGGATAACGTTGAATTTAAAGGGACACGTAAGGCTGCTTTCGTAGAAAACTGACCTGCTTGTGCTATTTTTGTTCCTTTATTATTAAAAATCGATACCGCTAAAAAATTCTTATCTATAAAGGATTGTGCCAGGAGTTGTAATGTCTGCTGAGATTTTGCGGTAGATACATTTTTTTTATTTTCCAGGGCTTCAATTAGTGGTTGCCTGAGTGTGATTACCTCTTTGTTATCAAGCCCTTGTCCCTGAGAGATACTATTTGTAAATAAATGGACTTTATTTTGTAATAACGCTTCGAGACTTTTACTGAGAAAAGATTTTGCCTGTTGCTCCATTAAAGCAAAAACATATATACCTGCAAGTAAGATTAATACAGCTAAAATCAGCCCCCAAATATAGCTAATTCTTCTTTCTTCATGTTGTTCTGATTTATGTGGCATATGCAGTCTTAATTATTCTTATTCATCATTTGTTTACTTATCAAAATATAGTAAACAAATTGCATTAAATACATGTCGGCTATGAATATAACCCCACTATATATGATTATATTGTTGGGCTAAATATATTTCCGTGGGTATTAACAAAATTCAGGAGAGGATGGATTATTTAAGTCAGTCATTATTAGTGATTAATACACTTATTGAGAGAAAGGTACAGAGCATCTATTCAATGCTATCTTATAATTCTGCCCACTTTTTGGCATTTTTAATCGTTTGAAATATTTCGCATTCAAAATACTTATTTTTCATTTCTTCCCGCTAGTTATTAGCTAAATCAATATGGACATCCTTATTTGTAACAATAGCAATTTTAAATTTGCCTTTAGTTTCGGAAATGATGTCATCAGTTAATGCGTATATTTTTGTATGACTGGAATCTATTAAAAGCTCTGTTATTTCTGTGAAGTCATTAATAATGTATTTGATTTTTTCAAAGTCAGGATGCTCATGCAGGTCAAAATTTGATTTTAAAATTTCTTCAGCCTTTATTTTTCCTGTAAATTTTCTGATTAAGGCGTTTGATTGCCAGGAATTTGTATGTGTAATAACTTTATATCCAAATAATGGGTAAAAAAAGAATGCAACGTATTATATCGAAATGACTGGTTATCAATTATAGATTAAATGAATAGTGCTTATTATTGATGATTACTCTCGGATTTTCTTCTGAAAGAGTAACCCTGAAAATGTTTTAAAAGACTTTTGGAATTTTTTATGTTTTCAGTAAAACTAATTAAATGTAATCGGCTTTAATAAAACAGTATCACCAAAAACATTTAAATATTTTATTACATAAAATTTCTTTTTTGTACCGGATTTGTCTTTCACTTCTACAATTAATTTTTTAACTTCAGATAGTGAAGGTGTATCCATAATGGTTAAATCGAGCTTGTATACACCAGTAGTAGAAAGATCTGTCATATCCAGAATACTGCCATCACTTTCAGTTACTAGCACCTGTATAGCTGCCGGGTTCCTGGTTACTACCTGACCTTTCAGGATTGTTGCTAATTTTTCAGCGTAAGCAAGGTTTGTAGTGAGTAATAAGGGTAAAATTATTAATAAAAAGCATTTTTTCATTATTATTTTTCCAAGCTATATGGAATTGGTTTAACCAGATAAGTTTAGCTTAGACATAATCGGTGTTTTCATCAACAAAAAAATATGAGCTAGATCAATATTGTTGCAAAAAATATAGGGAATATATAGCTGCCATAATTGCAAAAATAACGATTTTTCGTCGATTTTAGATGATTTGACTCAATTACTGAAAATGTCTACTAATCAATGGAATAATCGTTTCCACCAGCGGCGTCGATTATTAGGTGGGCTTAAAGCCGTTTCCAGTTCAACGGGTTGAAGTTTTGACAATATCCAGCCAGGTAAGGGTGGCTTATCACTAAAACCGCAGGAAACCCCCAGATTGTTTGGGTCGTAGATTTTTATAAACGTGGGAGTTATTTTGTTATTTGCATAAACAATACCGCAATAATCTTCATCATGATCATTATGTAATAAAACATCGATTTCTTTAATGAAGGCTAAGAGTTTATCTTTTGTTGCTGGTGTCTCAGGAGGTTGTTCGCCAACAGCGTAGATATACCAGTTATCATCCGCCTGTTGGTTTAATACCGCCCAAAAATCATCTAAATGTGACCAACGCATCATAGAGGTAAAACTACCTCGGTAGGCCTTTATATAGGGTGAGCTTAATTCACTTTCCACGGTAGGTTCCTGAGATTAAATATTTATACTGACATTTAAGTATAGTTACTCTAATTCTGCAGGTATGTACGTTTGGTTACAATTTTTTTAATCATAATCCTCATTAAGAGAGTTAAGAAAATCGACGAGTGGTTTGATCTCTTGTTCAGTTAAATTTATTTCTTTTATTGCGGCCTCTGAATTTCGAAAGTGATTGTTTTTAGCCAGTGAACTACTTGTAATATAAAACTGTACGGTTTGTTGTAAGTTAACAAATTGTCCAGTGTGCATATAGGGATTGGAATGGCCTAAATCTCTTAGTACAGGAGTTTTAAATGCAGCAATTGTCTTTTGTAGTAATGCTGCATTATTGCATGACTTATTTGTAGTTGTTTCAGCCTGGCTACACATAATGTTTTTTAATTTTTTCTGTGGAGCGGGCATATCCGGATTAGCAAAAACATTCCATAAGCCCAGGTCGGTATATCCTGGTTTGTTTTTTGAGCTGATACTGCGAAATCGTGAACTTGCAGATGGATGTTTTGCTGTGGCAGGTAAAAAAGCAATATGATTTTTATTACGTTTTACTAATCCAGGAATTGTCAATTTCATAAACGCACCCGGGCCATGAAGTTCATCATAATTTTGTTGAGACAAGCCTGTATTATGAAAACCAAAGTCTGAAAAATGTGGTGCGGTATGACAACTAATACAATTCCCACCTGTTGTTTTTTGTGTGCCTTTATTAAAAAATAACTTCATACCTTGTAGTTCATTTTTTGAGAAAACAAATTCTTGTTGATGACTAACAAATGTATTTTTTCCTGATTTAATAAATCGTGGTTTCTCTAAATGGTTAATGGCATTTAATAATCGTAAGCTATAGGCTTTCGCAGATTCATTTATACCTGGTTTACGTGGCAGATTATTTTTTTTAAGAAAAGTATCGTAAGGACTACCGGTATAGTGTCCTTCTTTGTCAACTTGAAAGCCAAGGCTACTCACATAGGCAGAGACTAATTTTGCAACGGTATTAAATATTTCCTGATCACTGGCACGATTAACATCAATACGATATTCAGCGGGTAACCTGAATTTTTCAGACAATTTTTTATTTGTAGCTTTTAATACTGTTGAATAAGAACCGCCAAATTCTTGTGCGAGTTCTCCTTTACCATTGTCTTCACGAATGATTTTTGCGATGTGTTGAATTGCGAGTTTTTCTTCACTCACTAACCAACCAAAATTTCGACCGCTGTATGTAGCACGAACCAGATCTTCCATACTATTAAATTCACCGTCAAAATGAAAAACGGCAGTTTTTTGACCCTGGTGCGGAATAGATATATTCACCATCGACATGGAATTTCGTCCGGATGTTTTAGCGCTGTCAGTACGTTTGGGAACAGGTGGGCGATTTGCATAATCCGCATAACTACGCATACCCGCTAATGGAGTGTTTTTATGTTCGTCAACCATGTGACAGGCGCGACAATTCATTGTTTTACCTGCAAAGGGGCTTTTCAATGACTGGTTTGTGGTTACTGTTTTATCCAGGGCTGGGTCGGATTTATTCGGATTTTTGAAATAGGCTTGTGCAAACCGGGTTTCCAGGAACAGGCGTTCACCTATGGTAACTTCAGCAGGATCTTCATTTGCTTGAACAGTATTTTGAGTACTAATAAGAACAAGCAGGAGAATAGCTAACATATTGAATTTCATTGGAAATAGTCCAAATAGGTTTGGTATCGGTGAGAAATTAATCAATCTAAATGGTAATCATTATCATTCGTATTGTAAAGTCTTAAATTAATAATTTTTGCTAAGCGGTCTAAACAGCTACACTAATATTGAAGTACTGGCAGACTTGCTACTCAAAACATGAGAACGGAGAAAAAAATGAAAACAGTTCAAAATGGAATTTTGTCAGATGAAACCCAGCTCGCTCGTTATATGTCATTTAATTTAGTTGATGTTGAAGCGGCAAAGGACAGTCTTGAGGGGCTAAGAGAGTTCGCTGACGGAGAATCGATTGTTGTTGGTTTTGGCCTATCTTTAATAATGGCGCTCGGCACAAGTATTAGCGGTTTACATAATATGCCGGTAAGTACAGCGCCAGGCATTGATATTCCCTCGACTCCTTGCGCTTTGTGGTTATGGTTACGTGGTGATGATCGTGGTGAGTTATTACATCGTTCGAGAAAGCTGGAACAGTTACTGGTCGCCGCATTTGAATTGTCAGATGTAGTTGAAGGTTGTCAATATGATAGTAACCGTGACTTAAGTGGTTATGAAGATGGCACTGAAAATCCACAGGGCGATGAAGCGATTAAAGCGGCCATCGTTCAGGATCAGGGTGAAGGACTGGATGGCAGTAGTTTTGTCACAGTACAACAGTGGCTTCATGATTTTGACATGCTGGATTCAATGACTGAAGAGGAAAAGGACAATTCGATTGGACGCCATATTAGTGATAACGAAGAGTTTGATGAGGCGCCAGAATTTGCCCATGTAAAACGCAGTGCCCAGGAAAGTTTTCAGCCTGAAGCTTTTATGCTGCGCCGTTCAATGCCCTGGGTTGAGGGTATGAGTGGAGGGTTAATATTTGTTTCTTTTGGGAAATTATTTGACGCTTTTGAGGCTATATTAAACCGAATGACAGGCCATGATGATGGCATTCAGGATGCACTTTTTAATTTTACCAAACCGATTAGCGGAGCTTATTTTTGGTGTCCACCGATGAAAAATGGCAAGTTAGATCTTACTGCGTTGAATATATAATCAGAAAAAGAAAAAAGGGGCATACTCTATATATCAGTATGCCCCTTTTATTATGCTACTTTACTTTGCGATAAGTAGTGTTCCAAATCTTCAGAACCACCAATGTAATCACCATTGATAAATACTTGTGGCACTGTAGACATACCTGAAACAGCACGAATAGTTGCTTCAGTGTAGTCACGGTTTAAAACCAGTTCTTCGTATTGTATGCCTGCATCATTCAATATACCTTTTGCACGTACACAATATTCACAGCCCTCACGGGTAAAGATAGTGACATCTTTTGGTTTTTCCGCTTTTGGTGCAATGTAGTCCAGCATGGTGTCCGCATCCGATACTTCAAACGGGTCGCCTGGTTTATTGGGTTCGATGAACATTTTTTCGATTACACCATTTTTAACCAGCATGGAGTAACGCCATGAACGTTTACCAAAACCAAGGTCTTCCTTATCCACCAACATACCCATACCTTCACTGAAGTCACCATTGCCATCAGGCATGAATGTTACATTATCGGCATGTTGCTCTTTTTTCCATTCATTCATTACAAAGGCATCATTTACTGAAATACAAATAACCTCATCAATACCATTTTGTTTGAAAGTGGGCGTTAACTGGTTATAACGTGGTACATGCGTTGATGAACAGGTTGGAGTAAATGCACCGGGTAATGAAAATACAATAACTGTTTTATCCTTGAATACTTCATCTGTAGAGACATCTATCCATTCATGATTATCACGAGTACGGAATGTGACTTGTGGAACATTTTGACCTTGACGATTTTCCATTGTTTTCTCCTTAATTACGCTTATGCGTTTTAATTAAATTTCTAATGTATTTAGTAAATTCAGCTGTAAGGCTTTGTCTTGAACACGGGACTATTATCAGCGGTTTTTGTTGATTGATAAAATCGTTTATTTCTACTATTATGATAGGTATTACCTATTAATTGTTTTTTGTCTTTTCCAATGTCACTTAAGTGAGGCTTAAGAGAATGCGCCAATTAATAATACTTTGTCTCCTCCCATTTAGAGGTAGTGGGTGGGTATATCTATTGTCGGGTTAATGATGAATGCAGGCAGTATATGAATATAAGAGAACTGGAATACCTGATAGCTGTTGATGAAGAGCGACATTTTCATCGCGCAGCGGAGCGTTGTTTTGTCAGTCAGCCAACGTTGAGTGGTCAGCTAAAAAAACTGGAACAGGAACTGGGCGTTTTATTGGTCGAGAGAAATAACCGCCAGGTTTCCATGACTGAAGCAGGGCAAGTTGTGGTCAGGCATGCACGTACTGTATTGTCTGAAATCAATGCGATAAAGAATACTGCCAGTTATTTTCATGATCCCATGGTGGGGGATGTACGTGTCGGCATTATTCCGACCATTGCTCCGTATTTGCTACCTGTTATTATGCCGCCATTAAATAAACATTTTTCAAAGTTAAAAATTTGGCTTTATGAATACCAAACGCATGTTCTGCTGGAAAAATTACAAAAAGCAGAGCTTGATTTTCTTATATTAGCCTTGCCCATCGAAAAGCATGAATTTACAGAACTCGATCTATTCAGGGAGCCTTTTCGTCTGGCTGTAAAAAAAGATCATGGTCTGGCTAAAAAGAAACAGATCAATATGGGAGATTTAGCCAAAGAGGAATTATTATTACTTGAAGAGGGACATTGTCTACGTGGACATATTCTTGATGTATGCTTATTAGCAGGCGTAAAAGAAATGGGCCAATACCATGCTACCAGTCTGGAAACATTACGTCATATGGTTGCTGAAGGTATGGGTATGACACTAATGCCTGAATTAGCCGTTCCAGCCAGAACAACCAAAGCGGACGAGATTCGATATATCGAGTTTAGTGATCCAAAACCAAATCGTCGTATTGGTATGTTATACAGAAAAAACAGTTATCGTGAAGAGATGTTCAACAATATTGCTGAGTTGATTAAGTCAGTTTTACCGGTTAATGTATTTTTTTAAAATATTTTATAGAATTTAATACAGGGAGTAACGAATGCAAGTCCATTCATTAGTTTATCCAATGGCAGCACTATTTTTATTAAATATGTTAATTATGTTTTTTCACTGCTGTCCCGTTAACTCCCTCTCCTTCTGGGAGAGGGTTGGAGTGAGGGGATTTTAATAAGATAACCCATTGTTTTATTTGATCCCCTCATCCTAGCCTTCTCCCTGAGGGAGAAGGAATGGCTTCAATTTTAGCTATACTAATTTCATGTCTTCAATGGCTTAGATTAACCCAATGCTCTTAAAATCAGACACTTACTAACATCGCTGTAATGTTAACGGGACAGCAGTGATGTTTTTTAATGCTTTTCTTTCGAGTTAAAGCTGTGCGTACTGGTAAACTTTCACCACGCTACTTTAAGTTAAATAAGGGAGGCGATGTCCCTGAACATCTTACGGCAATAACACAGAATTATAATAATTTACTGGAATTACCCATGTTATTTTATGTTATCTGTCTTGCCTTTTTAATTATTAATCGTGAAATTGAATATTTTATTATCTATGCATGGGTTTATGTTGTATTGCGTTATATACATTCATTTATTCACATAACTTATAATCATATTTTACATCGTTTATTTGCATTTACTGCATCGTGTATTGTCTTGATTTCGATGTGGATAAAAATTGTTTTATTAGTGAGTTAAAAGAGAAACGTTTTGTCCCGGCAACGTACTGAATATCATATTGAAGTAAATGAAACAGGGGCAAATGCTGTTGAGCTTCTTGCGTCTGAAACAGAACTTTCTAAACAAAAAATAAAACAGGCTATGCAAAAAGGCGCTGTCTGGCTGAGTAATAACAAAGGAACTCATCGCTTACGTCGACAAAGTAAAAAACTGACATCAGGTACGACTCTTCATTTTTATTTTGATCCTGCTGTACTAAACGAAAATGTTGATGATGCCATTCTTGTTGCCGATGAGGGAGCTTACAGTGTCTGGTATAAACCACGTGGTATGTTGTCACAAGGAAGTAAATGGAGTGATCATTGTGCCATTAACCGTTGGATTGAACAGAACCTGGAACCGCAACGACCGGCTTTTATTGTTCATCGACTTGATCGCTTTGCATCCGGTTTGATTTTAATCGCGCATAAGAAAAAAATAGCTACTGCTCTGGCTGACTTGTTCCAGCAGAAACGGATCAATAAACAATATAAAGTCATTGTGCATGGCATGTTTCCAAATGATACTGTGACGTATAGAAATGACATTGATAATAAACCGGCAATCTCACATGTCTCTTTACTGCAATATGATGAAGTGAGTGATACCTCATTAGTACAGGTTGATATTGAAACTGGACGTAAACATCAAATTAGAATTCATTTATCCGAGGCAGAGTTTGCGGTAGTCGGTGATCGATTGTTTGGAAATTATGAGGGTAATGCCGACTTACAATTGACGGCAGTTAAACTGTCATTCACTAGTCCTGTTGATGGAACTGAGAAAACATATATCCTGCAAGATGAGCTTCAGCCTAAGCTTGAAAATTGACCTGGTTAAGCCCTAATAGGCTAATAACAATAAGTACAGCACCTATAATACGTTTAAACTGCTGATCATTTTTTAATATTAATTCATGTGTTTTAATTCCAATAACATGCCCGATTGCCGCAACGGGTAATAGATAGATAGCCGTTAATAAATGGATATCAACACTCAGTACTTTAAACGTAGTCATCTTGATAGTAACCAGAATAAACCATAAAACAAATAATGTGTTACGAAGCTGGTTAGCCGCTACATTACGCATATATACTGCAACCATTAATGGCGCACCTGTTAAAGATGTTCCCGCAACATAGCCCCCTATGGCTAATAAAAATCGATCCAGCCATTCATTATTGCTGCTGATCTTCATGTTTAAAAACCAGGTTAAAGCATAAAATAATGTGACGGAATAAATAAAAATAATTAACCAGTTATTAGGTAATGTAATTAAACCAAAAACACCAACTAATGCAGGAGGAATAATATAAATACTGGATTTTTTCAGATAAGCCCAGTCAACATTGTTTAAACGAGAACGTAGCGTTAATGACGTGAAGAATAACAGGTGTGCACCAATAATAGGTAGCCAGTAAACAGGCTGGTTATATATGAAAAGCATCAAGGGTAACCCTAATGCTGCACCACCGAATCCTAATCCGCTGCGAACAAAACCGGTCCACATAAATATAAGTGAAATCAGAATCAGTTCTGTTATTGTAAAATCAACCAGGGGGAAATCCATTAGCGTTATTATTTCTGGTTTGCGGGCTATATTTTAATTAAGGCTGCGAGCAAACCAATCAGGCCACCAAATACACCACCCCATACAACTAACCAGCCAAGGTGTTGCTTAATCATCGCCTGAATAATTTCCTTGACTAACTGAGGTGTAAGCTCTTCGAGTCGTTTTTCAATAATATCTTCTACTTTATCTCGAATGTCTTTCATTACATCGGGTTGTTCAATCTCATCTCTTAATAATTCAAGAAAAGATTCTGATTGGGTCATTTCAATAAGGGATTGCTTCATGTTTTTAATAAAGGGTTCTTTAAGCGGCGTTAATGCATTTTCTCCACCAAACATACCTAACATACTGCCAAAAGAAGATTCCATAATGACTTTAATTAAGGCATCAAATGATGGGCTTAAATCCACTTTTTCTATAACGGGAGCTAAATGCAGGTCAGGCTTTATGCCATCGGAGACACGTAAGAAACGGTCCATATTTTCTTCAGTAAAAAATTGTTCCATCATTAGACTACGGATGGCAATTTTAAAATCTTCAAAACGTGCAGGAATAACACCTGAGCCATACAGGCCGGGGACTTTTTCGAATAACATGTGAATAGCAAGCCAGTTAGTAATAGCACCGGATAAGGCAAATAAGCCGATGGTTAAAATCAGCTCATTTTTTATGGTTAGACCGATAATGACGATAAAAATGGCTATACTGTTAGTGATAATGCTTTTGTTCACGTGTAGTGCTCCTGACTGATTTGGAGTTGGATTATCCAGTAATCCGGGGTTACAGACAAATTAGTTTAATAAAGAATATATTTTATGTCTTAAGAACTCACGTATTTGTGGTTTAAATCATATATTTTCAACAGAGAATTACAGGAATTTGAGATTATTTCATGCTATAAATGGTCATATTTATTAATAAGTATTATTTATTTTTGATGTGCCGTGTAGAAAGAGGATGTTATGGCAGAAAGTGAACTTGTTTTAAATCAGCGGAATGTACTTGGTTTTGATATTCAGATTAAACTGGTTGATGGCCGTGAATTACAGGTATTTAAAAAAGGACAAAAATCAAAGCAGACTTATTCTGTAGATATTCTTTCCCTTCAGGACAAAAGTAAAAAAATGTTTTTTATTGCCTGGAAATGGTTAATGGCGAGTATTGCTTTTACTGTACTCATGTTGTTTTTATTAAAAATGTTACCGGGTTATTTAGCTGAAGATAAAAATATTTATCTTGCTATTGTATTATTAGTTGGCACTGTTGGTAGTTTCATATGTTTTGTTCAGTTCTGGAAAAATACCTCAAAAAAACAGATTTTTTATTCTCGCAATGCTCAAGTTCCAATTATTATATTAAATGTTGGTAAGCCCTCAAAAAAGAATTTTTCCTCATTTATTGAAGCGGTTGAAAAACGAATTAAAAAATTTCGCAACCATATGAATCTTGCAGAAGAAAAACAATTGACCGGTGAAATGAAAATGTTAAGGCGGCTTAGTGATACGGGGGTGATTAGTAAAAAAGACTATGAAAATGCTAAAGCTAAATTATTTAGTGGTTTTGACAGTAATTTTGTTAGTCGTCTGAATTAAGTATAAATTGAGGAATGGATAACCTGGATTCACTTATTTCCGTTATTATGCCTGTACATAATGCGGGAGTTTATCTTGCAGATGCTGTTGCAAGTATATTAAATCAAAAAAACAGTACACTTGAACTTATTTTGGTGGATGATCATTCTGGCGATCATGCAATTGAAATGCTTCCCATTGAATTAATTCAGGATCATCGCCTTAAGATCTTTCCATCTAAAGGTCATGGTGTTGTTGCTGCAATGAAAACGGGTTTTGCACAGGCTCATGGGAAATATATTGCACGTATGGATGCCGATGATGTTTCGTTAGCTGACAGGTTATCTAAACAACTTGATTATTTACAACAACATCCTGAAATAGGTATTGCTGGTGGACAAGTAAAAATTATTAGCAATTCTGATATTGCACAAGGTTTTTTACTTTATGAAAAATGGTTGAATCAATTATGTCTGCCAGAAGATATAGAACGTGAGCTTTTTATTGAAAGCCCGATTCCTAATCCAACAGCATTTTTCAGGCGTGAAAGTTATGAGTTATTAGACGGATATCAGGATCCAGAGTGGGCAGAAGACTATGATATGTGGTTACGCGCACATGCTTTAGGCATTAAAATGGGCAAGCCTGAGGGAATTGTATTGCACTGGCGAGATCATGAACATCGCTTAACTCATTGTGATAGTCGCTATGATAATAAATTATTTATGCTGGCAAAGGCTTATTATTTAGCTCGTAGTTGTCATCATTTGAAACAGCGAAAAGTGATAATCTGGGGTACTGGGCCAACCGGTGTATATTTTCACGATGTTTTAGTAAAGCAGAATGTTGAGGTGGAGGCTTTTATTGAAGTCAATCCCCGGCGGATTGGTGGAATTAAGAGAGGATTGCCAGTATTACATTTTAATCAAATAAATCAGTATACTCGTAGTAATAAAGCTTTAATTATTGGAGCAGTTGGTGCCCGTGGAGCACGGGCAAAAATACGGCAGGCTTTGCTTGATATGGGAAAAGAAGAGGGGATTGATTTTCTTTTTGCAGCATAATAAAAAATATTCAGAATTAACTAACTTAATCTAATTTATAAGAAGAATATAATGGAAAAATCTCATAATGAAAAACTTGCAGATGAACTTATTAAAACAGGCGATTATAAAGTAATAAAACGTTTTCAACCTGTTGACTTTTATAATGTAAGTTCGAGTGATGATCTTAAAACAGGTATTTATCTTGATACAGAAACAACGGGTATGGATGCCGACGATGATGAAATTATCGAACTTGCATTGGTGCCTTTTGAGTTTGATAAAGCAGGAAATATATACCGTCTTTTACCTGCTTATAATGCTTTTCAGGATCCAGGTTTACCCATTCCGGAAATTATTACACAAATAACCGGCATTACTGATGATATGGTAAAAGGTCAGTCTATCGATCTGGAACAAGTATCAAAAATGTTATCAGAGGCTGTTATCGTTATTGCTCATAATGCGCGTTTTGATCGTCCTTTTGTTGAAAATTTACTCGATGATTTTTGTGATATTGCCTGGGCTTGTTCAATTGCCGACATAGAATGGAATAAAGAAGGTTTTGAAGGTGTTAAACTTGAATTTCTTGCTTATAAATTTGGCTTTTTTTATGAAGGACATCGAGCTACGATTGATTGTCAGGCCGGGATAGAAATATTAAGCAGAAAATTTCCAAAAAGCGGGGAACAGGTTTTAAGTCATTTATTAAAAAATGCACGACGGACAGATATTCGTTTATGGGCAGAAGGGGCTCCTTTTGATCGTAAGGATGTTTTAAAGAAAAGAGGTTATCGCTGGTCACCTGGTGATAATGGTAAACGTAAAGCATGGTATAAAGATTTATCAGAAGGTGAACTTGAAGAAGAAATGAAGTATCTTAATGATAGTATATATCCAAGAGCCGTTGGCGTATTACCAACCGATAAATTTAATGCAAAAATTCGTTATTCTAAAAGGTTGTAATTAAGATACATTAAATTGTTTTATTTATTTAAAATTAGGAACAGCTATATGAAATGTAATATGGGAAAGACAGATCGAATCATCAGAGCTATTATTGGTGTTGCTGTGATTGCCGCAGGTGTTTATTATCAGTCCTGGTGGGGTGCAATTGGAGCGGTCCCACTTGGCACAGCTCTTTTAGGTATATGCCCGGCTTATTTACCTTTCGGCATTTCGAGTTGTAAGGTAGACTGAATATAAGGTTACCCTTAAGTTCTTTTAACGTTTGTATTAAAGAATAAACTTTGGTTGCCGATAAATGCTATATAAAGTAATTACCTGTTTAATTTGAAGTTGCAACGAGTTTTATAATGACAAAAATATTATTGGTTGAAGATAATGAAGATAACCGTGATATGTTATCGCGTCGTTTAGAGCGAAAAGGTTTTGTGGTAACTCTTGCTATCGATGGACAGGATGGCGTAAGCAAAGCAAATTCAGATCTGCCGGACTTAATTTTAATGGATATGAGTTTACCTGTTATGGATGGCTGGGAAGCAACAAAAAGTTTAAAGGAAAGTCCTGAAACAGCCAATATTCCTGTTATTGCACTTACTGCGCATGCAATGTCCAGTGATAGAGAAAAAGCCATTGAGGCGGGATGTGATGATTACGATACCAAGCCGGTGGATTTTCAACGCTTACTCGATAAGATTGCAAAATTAACGTCGTAATAAACTTTTTAGATAAAAAAGTCGTCTTGCAGCTAGCCGTTCAGTTAAAGTGTTGATACTCAGCACTTTCTCATATTTGGATATCTCTGTAGCCCGGATGTAGCAACGCGAAATCCGGGGGGCTTGGTATTATTTCCCGGATTACATTTCATTTCATCCGGGCTACCTGTTCATAATAAATTAACCCCGCTATCTTATTAAAGATACCGGGGTTTTTCTTATACAAGCCTATTGATTTAAACACTTTAACTGAACGGCTAGACCTTGCAGGTGGTTTATTTACGGGGTTGCTCCCGGATATATATAGTGGATATATGGTGCCCCCGACACGATTCGAACGTGTGGCCTGTCCCTTAGGAGGGGACCGCTCTATCCTGCTGAGCTACGAGGGCTAATGGGCAGTATCTTATCAGAGACCATTGTATGAATGCTATGAAGCTGGATAATTATGTCTATTTAGATATTTTCTGAACGAAAGATAAACTGCTGGATCGTTTTTTCGATGTTAGGTTTTTGATGTAGTACTTGTAAACCTAATGTAATGTTGGCGTAGTTATTTTCTATACGTGAATTTTGTACCCTGGCTGATATTGAAAAGCCACTTTGATTAGGAAGTTGGATATAAATATCATTAATTAACTGATTTACCTGAAACATGCGCGCAAAAGAATAGGGAAATCGAAGGCAAAGGCCATTTAATGAAATGTTAACAAGCTGGCATGCTAGTCGTTTTGTTGAGGATAAAAAAACTGTTGTACCAATATCATTTATAAATTCAGTTCGAAAGCGATAGTGGTGTCGGTTTTGTGGATAAAATATTTCCTTAGGAAAATATGCATGTAGATCATTATTAATTATTTCTGAATCATCAGATATAAATTCTGTTTTAAACTTTATAGGAAGCCGTTCCAGTTTTAATGAAAACTCAGCTTCATTTTTAATATTAATGAGTTTAGAGCCTGGTTGTGGGTTGGGTTCATCAAATATTAATGTTTTTTCATCATAATGAACTTCAAGTAATGAAGTCAGGCTATATTGAGGTAATGATCTAAAAGACAGTGAAATAAGTTGTTTTGATTTTTGGATTTTTTTTAAAAGATTATATATTTCTAATGTGTTCTTGATCAGGCTATTGTTGGGTTTTAACACGTAAAAAGCAGTAAGTGCTACGCGTGAGCGAGGCTGTTTGAGTCTCGTTGTTTAATGTTTTCTCCAGATGCTGAATAAGTGAGTTCAACTGCGGGGGATGATGAGCTGAGGATTTCGATTTGTGTTTGTATACGACGGCGGTTAGCGTTAATAACGAGGCCATTTATTTGATTTTGTTTTTGGCTTTGAATAGACAGATTTTTAATTTCATTCCAGATTGAAATTAATTTATTATTAATCAACCATTGTTTTGGTTCGCCAGGATTGATTTTATTTTCGGTTAAAAAACGAATACGTTCCTGTTCATTTTGTTCAATTTGTTCTGTCAGTATTATTTTTTCCAGAGTAATGCTTTCAAGTTCTTCAATATTATTTTTTTCCAGGATCTGGGTTTCATTTTTAAGAACTTGAAGAAGTAGTTGCATTTTATCCTGAGTGAAAGTCAGGATAGTTTCAAGTGAAAGAGAATGGTTAGTGTGAGTCATTATTATTTATTCATGAAATCTTCGAAGGCCAGCATTTTATCTGCAATACGATCTGCATCAACTGAATACTCACCATTAGTAATAGCACTTTGCACTTCCGCTACGCGAGAATTATTGACAGATGAAGCACTATTTAATTGCTGTTCAATATCTTTTAAACGTGAAGCAGTATTGGTCAAAGTCACACGATCACCAGCAGAGGCTGTGCTTTCATTTTGGTTACTTTGTTTTGCTTCATTTCGGCTTTTAATTGAGCTGCTCTGGTTTGAACTCAATTGTGAGCGGTTTGAATTAATATTTGTAATATCATTCATGGGTTAACTCCTAACATACATAGTCTTTCATAACTGTTAGCGACTCGTTTTTGAAAAACTTTAGCGCTTTCTTTAATAATACATAAATATCAATAACTTATCGATATTTTGTAGATGAAAAATAGATTTTTTCTTAAAAATCAACTTTTACGACACCGGATGAAATAACGCGGGCATAAATGAGTTTTTTACTGTTCAAATTCTTTACTTTGATCGTTTGACCCTGTTGTCCATCCATTAATGCTTTGCCTTTAACACGCAAATTTAGCCCTCCACTTTGTGCAACAATTGTAATATGTTGACCGCGCAATACCAGCTTTTTAGCTTTCACCAGGCCGGGGGTTAAAATTTGTCCTGCTTGTATATTTCGTTTTGCCACCATATTGGTGAGTAAATTAGCTGACCCATAGTAACCGTAATTCAACTGTGAGTATCGTCGAAGTGCAAATTCAAGGTCTGAATTTTGTATCACCGTTCCACGTGGAATGGGGTAACGTGCAATAAGTGCATTCACCTGACCATCGATATGTGCTGCCACATGAATTTTCCATTGTTTGGGGGAGGCACAACTTACTGTAAGACTGGTATGACCTAAAAGTTTAGTACCGGGAGCCATACTGACCTGTAGTGCTTTTTTGCATTTAGCTAAACGCAGTTGTTTATTGAGAGACGTGAGCGTGACCTGCAAATTATTTAAAGGTACTTGCTGCTGTATAACAAACTGTTTTACGGCATCACTAATACCATTATGGCTTTGCAGTAAGTTAGCGTGTGCAGGAATAAGGTAACAAACCGTCAATAAAATGCCAGTTAGAGCTTTATTCCACTGTTGTTGCTGTTTTTTCATTTATCTGTGTTTACCTGATTTGTTAATTTGTACGATAAACCTGACTAAAACTGGGTTTAAAGTATTTACAATGAAAATAAATGCAATCTACATGCCATATTATTTTTACTTCAATTTATACAATCTATAATTTAAGTAAACAGGTGATCGCGCCGATAACAAAGTTGTTATTCAACTGTGATTGAGGAGTGCTCGTTGTGGCCGGTATTTTAGACCAAGTCGATAAACGTACAAATTTGGTCGGTGAAAATCGACTGGAAATACTCATGTTTCGATTAAATGGACAGCAGTTATTTGGTATTAATGTTTTTAAGGTTCAGGAAGTTTTATCTTGTCCAGCTTTAACCAAAATACCTCAATCTCATTCATCAACACGTGGCTTAGCGACAATTCGCAAAAAAACAATTCCCGTCATTGATTTAGCGGCGGCCATTGGTCAGCGTCCTTTGGATGCGTGTCCGGAAAACCTGATTATTATTACGGAATATAACGGTACGGTTCAGGCTTTTTTGGTGAAAGCGGTTGAGCGTATTGTAAATATGAATTGGGAAGATATTAAGGCTCCCCCAAAAGGAGTAGGAAAAAATAATTACATGACTGCGGTAACAAAAGTTGATGACAAACTGGTAGAAATTATTGATGTTGAAAAAGTTCTGTCAGAAATTATTGGTGCAGATATGCACCTTGAAAATAGTGAAAAAATAGTTGGTAAAGATGGCAATAGATTGAAATTTTTAGTTGCCGATGATTCTTTAGTTGCACGAAATCAGGTACAAAGAACATTGGAGAAAGTTGGGATTGATTGTGTATTAGCTAACACAGGAAAAGAAGCTCTCGATGTTTTAAAATTGATGGCTGATGAAGGTCTTGATGTGAGCAAGGAATTTAATCTTCTTATTTCAGATATTGAAATGCCTGTGATGGATGGTTATACCCTGACCTCTGAAATTCGTTCTGATGATCGGTTAAAAGGTTTGAATATTATGTTGCATTCATCATTAAGTGGTGAATTCAATGAAAATATGACTATTAAAGTTAAAGCGGATAAATTTATTCCAAAATTTAAAGCAGAAGATTTAGTTACAGAAATCAAAATTTTACTAACCAAGAAAGGTGAGATTTAATTCTTGATTTTAAGTTATAATAAATTTTACTGGAATTTGTAAACGTTAATCATAAGTCTTGAAACAAAAGTAAGGCACCCTGTGGATCAATCTCCTATAGCAGTGAATGAATATAATCTTTTCAGACGTTATCTTGAAGATGCGTGTGGCATTGTTCTGGGTGAAAACAAGCATTATCTTGTCACCAGTCGTTTAAAACGCGTAACTGAAGAATTTTCTTTTCCAACTCTTTCTGACATGATGACAAGCCTTGTAAATGGGAATGATCGACATTTGCATGAAAAAGTCATTGATGCAATGACAACCAATGAAACTATGTGGTTTCGGGATATTTATCCATTTGAGATATTAAAAAAAGAACTTTTACCTGCATTAGCAAAAAATAATGGCCCAATTAAAATATGGTCTGCTGCAAGTTCAACAGGGCAAGAAGCATATTCAATTAGTATGACAACCAGTGAGTTTCAGCAATCAAATCCGGGCAAGCTAACATCAAACATTGAAATTGTCGGTACTGATATTTCACAAACGGTTGTAAATAAAGCAAGACAAGGGAGTTACGATGAGTTGAGTGTAGTTCGTGGTTTGTCGGTTGAACGGCGGGATAAATTTTTTAGTAAAAAAGATGAACAATGGGTAATAAAACCTGAGATCATGAAACGTACACAATTTACCGAGTTAAATTTGCTAAATAATTATACGTTATTAGGTAAGTTTGATATTATTTTTTGTCGTAATGTATTAATTTATTTTTCCTCTGAAATAAAAAAAGATATCCTTGAACGTATGGCTCAAGTTTTAAAACCAGGTGGAACACTTATCCTGGGCGGATCAGAATCACCTACCGGGTATACTAAAGCTTTTTCTATGGTGCGTTATCCTGATGGCGTGGTTTACCGCATAAACGATTAGTCTAAATTATTAAAGTTAAAATATTCTCACCGCAGAGACGCAGAGAACGCAAAGGAATTTTATAGTAAAACTTAGTGTCCTCTGCGTCTCTGCGGTTAATGCTTTTGATCTTCGCTATCTAATCTCATTATTTTCAAGAGTGGCAATATACTTGCCGGTATGGTCTGTTTTTGCCGCTTCCGTTCGGCCTTTCTGTCCGTTAACCCATTGATATTACACATCTAAATTGTTTGGCACGGCAGTTGCAATTACCTCACTAGACAAACGAGGTATAGAAAACATGGCAATCAGTATAGACAACGCTTTTGGAATTCACGAGAACGCAATGCATTTGCAAGGTCGTCGTGCGCAGTTAATTGCACAGAATCTCGCAAATTCAGATACCCCCGGATACAAAGCGAAGGATATTGATTTTAAGTCTGCGCTTAAATCAATGGCAAATGGTGAATTTCAAAAGCCATTGCAAGCAACTCAAAGCGGTCATATTCAACCTAAAGGGTTTTTTATGGGGGTGGAGTCACTTTATCGCCAACCTATGCAATCTTCACTCGATGGTAATACGGTTGAGCCTCATATTGAAATGTCTGAGTTTACTGAAAATTCCATGCGCTACCTTATGACATTAAGAATTATGTCGGGCCGTATTAACAGCATGTTATCTGCAATCAGAGGTGAATAAGAATGTCTTTATTTAATATTTTTGATGTTGCCGGTTCGGCATTAAATGCACAGACCCTTCGTTTAAATACGACTTCCAGTAACCTGGCAAATGCAAATAGCGCCAGTAGTAGTACCGATCAAATATACAAAGCACGTCAACCGGTATTTGCAACCATGATGAGTAATGAGTTTGATGATGAAAACGGTAGTGTAGGTGTTCAGGTTCTTGGCATTGTTGAAAAACAGGATCCAGCACGGGCTGAATATAATCCGGGACATCCTTTGGCAAATGATGAAGGTTATGTCTACATGCCAAATGTTAATGTTATTGAAGAAATGGCAAATATGATTTCAGCTTCACGTTCATATCAAACAAATGTTGAAGTTATGAATACAGCAAAACAAATGTTAATGCGTACATTATCGCTTGGTCAATAGTAGATAGTAATAGAGAGTAACCAGGAGCCTTAAAATGGACAGTGTAAATAAACCCAACATGAACGTACTGGAGAGTCTTGGTTTATCCAAACCTAAACAGGCGTTGAAACAACAAAAGCTGGGACAGGATGATTTTATAAAACTTATGACCACGCAAATGAATCATCAGGATCCGATGAAGCCAATGGAAAATGGTGACTTTTTAAGTGACATGGCGCAATTCAGTACGGTTTCTGGTTTAAAGGAAATTAAAGATGCCTTTAATAATCTAGCGACATCATTGAAATCAAGTCAGGCATTACAGGCTTCGAGCATGGTCGGTCGAAAAGTTTTGGTTCCAGGTTCAATCAGTACCTTCTCTGAAGGAACACCGATGAAAGGTGCGGTAGAGTTAAATACTAATGTTTCTGATTTGAAAGTTAGCATAATGGATGACAAGGGTGCTTTGGTTAAAGAAATAAATTTAGGTAATAAAGCCGCAGGTGTAGCTCATTTTTCATGGGATGGAATGTTATCGGCAGATAAAAAAGCCATGTCAGGTAATTATTCTATCCGCGCCATCGGTATGGTTGATGGTAAAGCAGAATCATTAAATACATTAATTAGTGACACAGTTCAGAGTGTTTCATTAGGTACAGGAGGTCAGGGTGTGTCATTAACCCTGGCTAATGCAGGTTCAGCTGGTTTAGCTGATGTAAAAGAAATTCTGTAGTTATATATATTTCAGTAAAAAGATATTAAAAGAGGAGATTCATCATGCCATTCCGTTCAGCACTTAGTGGTATTAACGCCGCAGCACAAGAGTTACGTATTATTGGTAACAATGTCGCAAATGCAAGTACAACAGGTTTTAAACAGTCACGGGCAAATTTTGCAGATGTTTACGCTGCATCAAGTTCTGGTGGTACCGCAAATGCAATTGGTGCCGGTGTTCGTTTAGCTTCAGTTGATCAATTATTTACTCAGGGCAATATTGGTTTTACTGACAGTAAACTGGATATGGCTATTAATGGGGGTGGTTTTTTTATCCTGGAAGATAACGGTTCTAAAGTTTATTCACGCTCAGGTCAGTTTCAGGCAGATCGCGATGGCTTTATTGTTAATAGTAATGATCAAAAAATGATTGTTAATGTTGCTGATGAGAATGGAACTATTACAGGGGCAGCAGGACCACTTAGATTAGATTCATCTAATATCCCACCCAGTTCAACAACCATAGTTGAAGTTGCGGTAAATCTGGATAGTGGCGAACTACCACCGACTACATTCCCCTTTGATCCAGAACGTCCATCATCATTTACCCATTCAACTTCATTAACAGTTTATGATTCATTGGGCTCGTCTCACTTAAAAAGTATGTATTACGTCAAAACAGCTGTTCCTAATGAATGGGAGTTACATACTTTTATTGATGGTCAACACTTAAGAGGTCCGGCTGATCCGGCTACCGGTCTATTTAATGCAGATAAGATAAAGTTTGATGGTTCTGGTGCTTTATCGCACATTAACGGGATTGCCGTTCCACCAGGAAAAATTTCATTCCCTGCTATAGATACGGGCTCAGGTGCAGATCCAATGGAAATTACGATGGATTTACAAGGAGCGTCACCGATTACACAATTTGGTGGTAGTTTCACGGTAAATAGTATTAAACAAAATGGTTTTACCTCAGGTCGTTTAACCGGAATTGATATTGATGATACCGGTATTGTTCGTGCTCGATTCACCAATGGTCAGAACCGAACATTAGGGCAGGTGACGTTAGCTAATTTCTCCAATCCAAATGGTATGCGCCAACTTGGTGAAACTAACTGGGCAGAGAGTTTTGATTCTGGTCCTGCGTTAATTGGTACACCGGGTTCAGGTAGTTTAGGTTTAATTCAATCTGGTGCATTGGAAGGGTCCAATGTTGATCTTACCGGGCAGTTGGTAAATATGATTACCGCACAACGAAACTTCCAGGCAAATGCGCAGGTTATTTCAACGGCAGATGCTGTTACTCAAACCGTTATTAATATTCGTTAAGATTTAATAATATTTAAAACAGGATAAGAAAATGGATCGTATGTTGTATGTTGCAATGTCAGGCGCCAAGCAAAATATGCTGGCGCAAGCGATTAATTCAAATAATCTGGCAAATATTAGCACTACCGGTTTTCGTGCAGATTTAGCCGCAGCGAGAAGCATGCCTTTATTTGGTGGCAGTGGTTTTCCAACCCGTGTTTATTCAATGACAGAAAAACCGGGTATTGATTTTAATCAAGGTGCGATGAGTACAACAGGGCGCGATCTGGATATTGCAGTCTCAGGAAAGGGTTTTATTTCTGTACAGGCACCAGATGGTAGCGAAGCTTATACACGAGCCGGTGATTTAAAAACGGATAATGCGGGTGTATTACAAACAGGAGCCGGTCACATTGTACTGGGTGAAAGTGGTCCAATTACTATTCCTGAAGCAGCTAAAGTTGATATTGGTAAGGATGGAACCATTAGCATTACGCAGATGGGGGATGCAGGTGGTGGTTCTACTGTTGTAGACAGGCTTAAATTAGTTAACCCCAATATTAAAGAATTAAAACGAAATGAATTTGGATTGTTTGTTTTGAAAAACGGTGAAAATGCAGAAGTCGATGATGAAGTTTCCATTGTTTCTGGAACAATTGAAACAAGTAATGTTAATGCAGCAGCAGCCCTGGTTAATATGATTGAATTAGCAAGACAGTTTGAAATGCAAATTAAAATGCTTAAAACCGCAGAAGAAAACAATGCTCAGGCGGTACAGATGATGAAGTTAGGATAAAAGTTTCTGGCTGGCATATTAAATGCATTTAATATTATGTATATAAGATTAAAGTATAGTTAAGAATAAAGCGAAGTTTGGAGAGAAAAAAATGAGTCAGGCATTATGGATTGCAAAGACAGGTTTAGAAGCACAACAGAATAGATTGTCTGTTGTCAGTAATAACCTGGCAAATGTAAATACTACAGGTTACAAAAGAGCGCGTGCTGTTTTTGAAGACCTTATGTACCAAAGCCTGCGTCAGGCTGGTGGACAATCCAGCCAGGAAACAGAACTTCCAACAGGTTTAAGTTTAGGTACAGGTGTACGTACAGTCGCCACACAAAAACTTCATACTCAAGGTAACCTGATTCAAACAAATAATACGTTTGATGCCGCTATACAAGGTAAAGGTTTTTTCCAAATATTAAAACCTAATGGTGATATTGGTTATACCCGTAATGGAGAATTTCAGGTTAATTCTACAGGGCAACTTGTTAATTCGTCTGGCTATCGAGTGCAGCCTGATATTGTTATTCCTGAAAATGCATTAAGTATTACGATTGGTTCCGACGGTATTGTTTCGGTAACACAACCTGGTAATCCTGCACCGGCACAAGTGGGTGTTATTCAGATCGCAGACTTTGTAAATCCAGCAGGATTGCAATCAATTGGCGGTAACCTTTATCTTGAAACGGGTGCCAGTGGCGCTCCCGTTGTTGGTAGTCCTGACAGCAACAATTTAGGTTCATTAATCCAGGGTTCGATTGAAAGCTCAAATGTTAATGTGGTCGAAGAGTTAGTAAATATGATTGAAACACAACGTGCCTATGAAATGAATTCAAAAGCAATATCAACTGCAGATCAAATGCTACAGTATGTAAACAACAACCTTTAAAAATTAATTGAGTTTGGAATTTATATGATGAACGCTAAATATATTATTACTTTAGTCAGTATTACTTTTTTGTTATCAGGTTGTTTAAAGCCGTTAAGCATCAAGAAGTCTGCCAGTAATAAGTTTTCACCTGTGAAACAAACTTCGTTACGTATTTTTCGTAAAGATAATGGTGCTATATATCAACAAGGTATGCGTGTGGGATTGTTTTCGGATATAACAGCAAAATATATTGGTGATGTATTAACAATTGAGTTAATAGAAAACACAAATGGTAGTGCAACTTCGAATACGAATAGTTCAAAAGATAATAAAGTTGAATTACCGGGACCAATATTAGCCGGTAATGCAGTGAAAAAAGAAGGTGTTGAGATCCTGGAAAATAAATTTAATGGTGAACGTCAGTTTAACGGGCAAGGTACCAGCTCAATGAATAGTAGCTTTAATGGCAGAATATCTGTAACAGTTGCCGATGTATTACCCAATAAAAACCTGCTTGTGCGTGGAGAGAAACTGATGATGTTAAATCAATCAGATGAATATATACGATTTATCGGGATTGTTCGACCACAAGATATTAGTCAGGAAAATACAGTTAAATCAACACGTGTTGCTAATGTACATATGGCATACGGTGGACAAGGTGATTTAGCTGCAGCAAATAAAATGGGTGCCCTGGGACGATTTTTCCAAAGTCAGGCATGGCCTTATTAAATCATTATTTATTAACGCATCATAAGCTGGAGTTATTATGTTATCAGGAAAAGACTTAAGTTTTACTGTTTTAGCCGGTCTTATTCTATTATTAAGTATAAGTTCTGGTTCCGCTAATGCAGAAAGAGTAAAAGATTTAACAAGAATTGAAGGCGTACGTTCTAACCAACTCATAGGATATGGTCTGGTTGTGGGACTGAATGGTACTGGTGATGGCTCAGGTGAAGTCACTACTCAAAGTTTGCGCAGTATGTTGTCACGTTTGGGCGTTAATATTCCAGCAGGTGTTACTATGCAGGCAAAAAATGTTGCTGCAGTTGCTATACATGCAGAACTGCCTGCTTTTTCAAAAGCAGGAATGAAAATTGATATCACCTTGTCTTCTGTAGGTAGTGCTAAAAGTCTACGTGGTGGAAGTTTGTTAATGACACCTTTACGTGGTGCTGATAATAATATTTATGCAATTGCTCAAGGTAACGTTGTTGTTAGTGGTTTTGGTGCGGAAGGCAGTGATGGTTCAAGTATCACAGTTAATGTTCCTAGTGTAGGACGTATACTCAATGGTGCAATCGTGGAACGCAGCATAGATACACCCTTTGGTCTTAATCACGAAGTGGTGTTAAATTTAAATCAACCTGATTTTACAACGGCGAGCCGACTGGTCAAAGTTATAAATAATACTGTTGGTCCAGGCACATCTTACGCAAGAGATGCAGCATCTATTGTTGTTAGTTCTCCTGCGGACACCTCACAACGTGTCGCTTTTATTTCTTTACTGGAAAATTTAACGCTTAAACCGGCAGAAGCCCCGGCGCGTATAATCATTAACTCAAGAACTGGTACGGTTGTTATTGGTAAACATGTTCAGGTATTACCCGTTGCAGTTTCTCATGGTAATTTAATTGTCACTATTACTCAAAATCCTCAGGTAAGTCAGCCTGCAGCATTTTCTGAAGGACAAACTGTTGTTGTACCCGGTTCTGAACTTCAGTTGAAACAGGAAAACAACAGGATGTTTAAATTCAATCCTGGTGTTTCATTAGACCAGATTGTTGAAGCAGTAAATAAAGTGGGTGCTGCACCGGGTGATTTAGTTGCCATACTCGAAGCACTCAAAGAAGCTGGAGCGCTTCATGCTGAGTTGATAGTTATATAATAAATCAAAAACTTTTTTTACCGCAGAGGCGCAGAGAACGCAAAGGAAACCCCTTAAGAATTAAAACCAATAATCTTGAGATTTATGTATTTTTTTGAATAAGATCTAATCCAAACAACCCTTAATCTTTACTCTGCGTTCTCTGCGCGGTGAGAATCTCTTATTTTTTGACCTTTATTTACTCCACTTAAGAACCGGCACGGATTCTGCATAGTACTAGTTGAATCAATGAGGCAGAATTATGCAAAGCTCAGCGCTTAACCCGACATATACAGATTTTAGTGGATTGAATGAAATGCGTGCACAGGCACGTGTTGATCCGCAGGCGTCTTTAAAGCAGGTTGCTAAGCAATTTGAGGGGATTTTCATTCAAATGATGCTTAAAAGTATGCGTGATGCCAGCATGGGTGATGCTATTTTTGATAGTGATCAGTCAAAGCTGTATCGCGATATGTTTGATAAACAGGTTGCACTGGATATGGCGAATAGCAAGGGGATTGGCATTGCAGATTCTATGGTAAGGCAGTTAGGCAGTAAAGGTGCGGAAAACAATAAGCCTGAAACTTTCACTTTACATTCAACCCCACAAAAAGAAATGTTAGTTCACGGCAAAATGTTGCCACTTTCAACACAGAGATTGAACGCGGTTGATAATACTTCGGTTAGAGGCCTCTCTAAATTTGAATTACCTGCAATTAAACCGATGCAAGATAAAATACACTTTAGTTCAGCTGAAGAGTTTACCAGCCATATTTTACCTTACGCACAAAAAGCAGCCAAAGAGTTAGGTGTTTCTCCTTTGATACTTGTTGCACAAGCCGCGTTAGAAACCGGCTGGGGCAAAGCTGTGACACGTCATAAAGACGGAACCAGTAGTTTTAACTTATTTAATATAAAAGCGGATAAACGCTGGAATGGTGATCATATTATTAAATCGACTTTGGAGTATGACAATGGCCTGGCAAAATATGAGAAAGCTTCTTTTAGAGCCTATGATTCTTATGCTGACAGTTTTGATGATTATGTTAATTTTCTCAGGACGAATAGTCGTTATGATGATGTCTTATACAATCAGGGTAATGATCAATTATACATTCAGGACCTGCACAAAGCGGGATATGCAACCGATCCGAATTATGCGGATAAAGTCCTGAATATTCTTAATCGTGACTTAATGCAGCAACATGTGAAATCCGAAATTGATAACAGAGGTGTGCTAAATGGGCACGTCTGACGTTTTATCAATTGGCTTATCAGGAGCAATAACTGCGCAACGTGCTTTATCGACCGCAGGGCATAATATTGCTAATGCGCAAACAGAAGGTTTTTCACGTCAACGTGTTGAAGTTGGTACTCGTCCACCACAGTTGTCTGGTGTTGGTGCCTTGGGTACGGGTGTAAAAATTAATAATGTTGAACGTATTCATGATGAATTTGTTTCATCAGAAATGCGCAGCAATGCTTCAATCGCCAATAGCTTACAAACCAATTATGATTTCACCAGTCAAATTGATAATATGTTAGCTGATCCAAATGCAGGGCTTGCACCCACCTTGCAGTCATTTTTTGCTGCAATAAATAATATTTCAAATGATCCTTCGTCACAATCTGCAAGACAAGTATTAATTGGTGAAGCAAATGCTTTAAGTGAACGTTTTTCATACTTGGATAGTCGTTTTGAAAGTTTACGTAAAGGTACAAATGAAACGTTAAAAAGTCATATCAAGGATGTGAATAATCTGGCTAAAGCTATTGCCGATGTTAACTGGAAAATTGTTTTAGCAAGAGAAGTGACTCAGGGTGAACCCAGTGATTTACTTGACCAACGTGAACGATTATTACATCAATTATCAGATAAAGTTGTTGTACGTTCTAATGAACAGGAAGATGGTGCATTAAATGTCTTCATTGGTAACGGACAAACTCTGGTTATAGGTAAACGCCATGCATCTCTGGATTTAAAAGCCAATCAACATGATCCTTCTCAGTTAGAAGTTGTTTATAAAAATCAGGGTGTGGATTCAATCGTTACTAAATTTATGAAGGGCGGTTCAATTGGAGGTTTGCTTGATTTTCGTGAATACATGTTAGGTGGTGCACAAAATGAACTTGGACGTATTGCGATTGGAGTTGCAAAAACATTTAATGATCAGCACCACAAAGGTATGACTTTAGATAATGAGTTGGGTGGAGATTTTTTTAATGCCATTGATAAATCAACACCCTTAACTTTACCCAGTAATACTAACAAGGGTAATTATGAGCTTAAAACGACAATTTCAAATGTGGATAATTTAACCGTAAGTGATTATTTTCTTAATTATAATGATGGTGTATATACTTTAGTCAGAGAAATTGATGAAAAAATCATTAGCAAGTTTAGTTCATTACCCAAACATATTGATAGTGAAGGATTTACCGTTGAGCTGGAACGAGGTGAAACAATAAAAAATGGCGATAGCTTTTTGATTCGGCCTACTCGTGCTGCTGCCAGAGAATTTTCTGTAGAGATTAAACGTGCCAATGATATTGCGGCAGCGGCTCCCGTTCGGGTTCGTACTTCAGTTAATAATATGGGGGATATAAAGGCATCATTAAAAAGTGTTGCAGATATCCATAACCCAAGTTTTACAACTATGCACGGTACTTTATCTCCAACTATTACTATTCATTTTCTTGATGAAAATCATATTGAATTACTGGATGACAAGGGTAAAGTTATTCAATCGCAACAATTGAATGAGCAAAATAAAGCAATTCCTGCTACGTCGGGTGTAGCGGGAGAAAAAGGTTCGCCGGCAACACCTGCTATCCCGGCAACACCTGCATCCAGAGCAACAACAATTAAATCTCTCTCCGAAAATGAAAGCGAGGGCAAGGATGATTTTTCTGTAGAGCAGATTGAAACGGGGATTTTTTATGATCCTGAAACGGGTATTAACTTGTTTCCTACTCCAGCTGGAATGGACACAGGTTATAGCATTCAATTATCAGGTAAAGCAAAAGCAGGTGATACCTTTGTTATTGAACTTAATACGGATGCAGTCGGTAACAACATTAATGCCCTGGAATTAGGTGAATTACAAAGTCGTGCAACGTTAGCAAATGGAACATCAAATTATAATGAAGTGTATAGCCAGTTAGTGAGTCGTGTCGGTAGCAAAACACATGAACTCGATGTTAACCGTCAGGCTCAGGGTATTTTATATGAGCAGTCAAAAGCACAACGTGAAGCGGTGTCCGGTGTTAATCTGGATGAGGAAGCGGCTGATCTTGTGAGATATCAACAAGCTTATCAAGCCAATGCACAGGTTATTGGCGCAGCAAGTGAAATGTTTGATACGTTAATTGGTGTATTGAGAAGATAATGACCAGAATTTCAACTTCTCAACTGCAACAAAATGCAATTAATGCAATGCTAAAACAGCATGAAACATTAAGCAGAACGCAACAACAAGTTGCTACGGGTAAAAAGATATTTAAACCCTCCGAAGATCCTGTTGCTGCATCACGTGTGGTAAGTCTTAATGACACTCTTTCTTCAATCAACCAGCACCAGTCAAACATTGATGCTGCGCGAGCGCGAATTACTTTATCTGAAGGCGCATTATCAAGCGTGGTTGAATCATTACATCGTGTTCGTGAACTTTCAATACAAGCAAATAATGATTCACAAAATGAGAGTACGCGCTCGTTTATTGCAGCAGAAGTTATACAAATACAGGATGCATTATTAAATCTGGCAAATACAACGGATAGCAATAATGAATATTTATACTCAGGTGGATTAAGCCGGTTTAAACCTTTTTCACGAAATGAAGCAGGTGGTTTTGAATATAACGGTGATGAAAGTCATCGAGAAATTCAAATTAGTCGAAATCGCCGTATCGCGGTTGATGATCCCGGTTCGGATGTTTTTCTTGAAATAAAAAACGGTAATGGTGTTTTTAGTACTTTAGATGGTGCTGAAAATAAAGGAACCGGAGTAGTTGATCCGGGGCGTGCTTCAGGAAATTATATTGCTGAAACATATGCCATTGTTTTTGATCAGGTTTTTTCTGAATATGCTGAAGCAGAAAATGCAGGCAGGATTCCATTAACTTACAGTGTTGTTGATTCTAAAGGCAGAGCATTGTCTGCCGGTATTCCTTTTGAATCCGGAAAAGAAATTGCTTTTAATGGTGTGCATACTTCCATTAAAGGCGTCCCGGAAGATGGTGATATTTTTGTTGTACGCCCCAGTCAAAATCAGGATATTTTCACTACACTGCAAAATTTGATTCGTGCCTTAAAGTCTAAAACACCAGAAGCAAGTGACAACATTGGTTTTCATAATGCGATGAATCGCTCGCTGACTGATTTAAATCGGTCGTTAGACAATATATTGGAAGTACGCGGAAATATTGGCGCACGTTTGAATGCGCTGGATGCCCAGGAAACAATAAATGATGCTTATCGTATACAAATACGTGAGATTCTTTCTAATGTTGAAGATTTGGACTTTGCTGAGGCGGTAAGCCGTTTAAACCTTGAACTGACAGGGCTTGAAGCATCACAAAAAGCCTTTACCCGGGTTCAGGACATCTCTTTATTTAATTTCCTTTAGGATATAAAAATCAAAATATTTCAACGCAAAGAACGCCAAGAAAAACCTTTTTTGAATGTAGATCGGGCTCGTAGTGCCCCACATCAAATTAATATATTAGAGGGTATCAGCCCGACGTGACGGTAAGCTATTCCCCCTCACTTCTTATTAATCATAAAACCTTAAAACACCTTCTATTCCCCAAAGTTATTTCTAATAATTTCTCTTTATTTTCACATATTATAATTATTATCAATAAAAACAAGTGCTTACGTAATATTTAAATCTCTGTGATTCTTTCTTTTTTCTCATTATCACCCTAAAGGAAAAAAATAGCCGGACGCAAATGGTAGTGGGAGCGGTAAATACATTGATTGAAATGTATATCCGCTAAAAGATAAGTTTCCCCTGACTCTAAATTGAGTTGCGTCAGTGGGTTAAAAAGTTAAGGAGAGTGCGTCATGCCTCAAGTCATTAACACAAACATCATGTCGCTGAATTCACAGCGTAACTTGAACTCATCGCAGTCAGCATTGCAAACATCTTTGCAACGTTTGTCGTCTGGTCTGCGTATTAACAGTGCCAAGGATGATGCGGCGGGTTTAGCCATTTCAGAACGTTTTACTTCACAGATTCGTGGTCTGGATCAAGCCATTCGAAATGCCAATGATGGTATTTCT
>CAZZIS010000025.1:5726-33177 GCA_964654445.1 uncultured Thioalkalispiraceae bacterium | reverse complement strand
GCGTGAAAAATGGGCAAAACGAATCGTATTTCTCACAGCACTGATAGTAATAGTGTTGGCGTTTGTATTTGCTCGTATTCAGAATCCGGTCAAATTGACTGAGCTGAAGCAACCTGTTGTTATTGATTCGAAACATATAGAAACAGGGCGACAAATTTATCAGCAACAACACTGTGGATTTTGTCATTCTATCGCCGGGCAAGGTAACCCACGTAACCCGCTTGATGGTGTAGGGTCAAAACGTAGCGCAAGTGAGTTACGTAATTTTATTACCGGGGCAGATACGTTACAGGGGATATTAACGACGAGTATAAGAAAGAGGAAACAGAGGAATAGAGAACTCTCAGCCGATGAACTTGATGCTTTGGTTCTTTATATGCAGAGTTTATAAAGTATGGGGTAGATCTTACATTTCATATTTTAAAAGGCTCACGCTGGAAATTCAGAATGCTTACAATGATACAGAACGTTTTGTTAGCAATAAACCGTTAATTTTGGAACAATGTCAGCTAAACTTTTAATGTAATAAAATACTAATAAGATAAAATAAGGTTCCTGATGTCTTCTTCTCGTTCACACTTTGTGCTGAATAACCCGCTTCAATTTATTAAGCGGGTTTTCAATGGCTTTCGTGCTAACCAGGGCTTCTTGTTATCGGGTGCTATTGCCTATTATACCTTGTTGTCGATTATCCCTATGATTGCGCTTATTCTGGTGATGCTGTCGCAATTCCAGGAGCCGCAAAAGTTACTTGATGTGTTGCGTGAATATCTTGCGTTAGTCACACCGGGGCAGGTTGATGTGGTGGTCAACCAGGTCCAGGTGTTTCTTCAGAACTGGAAAGTGATTGGCGTGTTAGGTTTTGCCTTGTTGTTGTTTTTCAGTTCATTTGCCTTTACCGCATTGGAAAATGCCATGTCGGTGATCTTTTTTCATCGCTTTTATATTAAACGTCGTCGTTTTCTTGTTTCTGCAATCATTCCCTATATTTATATTTTATTATTAGCGGTCGGCTTACTGTTGGTGAGTATGGTCAGTGGGTTTTTACATTCGTTGCAGTTAGAGTCGCTCGTCCTGTTTGGTCATCAATGGTCACTGAACAATATGGGAACTGTTTTGATCTATTTGCTTGGCTTCAGCGGTGAGATTGTATTACTGACATCTCTTTACCTGGTGATGCCAGTGGGTCGCCTGTCAGTGCAGCATGCGTTGATCGGGGGTATCACGGCAGCGTTATTATGGGAGTTGATGCGACATTTCCTGGTTTGGTATTTCTCAACATTATCGCTGGTTAATGTGATCTATGGTGCTTTTACCACCTCGATTATTATCCTGGTGAGTTTAGAAGTGGCGTCGATTATTCTTTTGTTAGGTGCACAGGTGATCGCGGAATATGAACGTATTGGCACTGAGCATAAAAATACTCATGGTTTGCAGAGTGAGTAAGGTGATTTAAATAGCCGCTCTTAGATTTTACCTGTGAAGAGTATTGTAGCAATAAAGACCATTAAATCATTTATAAATCAATAAGTTGAGATAGTATGAATACCAATACAATTGCTAGAAACTCAGTTGTTAATCCGTAATAACCTGGTTGAGTAATCCACGTGGCGATGCGCACTATGAAACAACACATAACTTTAATCCAGGCTTAGTGGTTAATATTTAAATATAAAAAGCTATAAAAAGGGGATGGCGGATTAAATTTTAACCATGTTTCCAGGAATCAACTATATTAATTAATATGTGCGGCCGATTTTCACAAAGTTCTTCCCCTCAGGATTATGCCGAGCTTTTTGGCCTGGAGTCCGGGTTATCTTTTTCCCCTCGTTATAATGTTTCACCCAACTCAGATATTCTGGCTTGTCGGGTTTCACTCGAAGGTAACAAGGAGCTGGTTCCCTTACACTGGGGATTAGTGCCTTCCTGGTCGAAGGGATTAGATAAACGGTTTAGTATGATAAATGCACGGGCTGAAACGGTTGCGTCTAAACCGGCTTATCGTGCACCGTTTCGTCGTCATCGTTGTTTGATTCCGGTTGATGGTTTTTATGAGTGGCATGAAGAAAACGGTAAACAACCTTATTACATTAAACACGTGCATGACACGCCGTTAGTGTTTGCAGGCTTGTGGGATCACTGGGATGATGGTGAAGGGGATAGACTGGAGTCTTGTTCTATTATTACCTGTGAGGCCAGTGCGTTTATGTTACCGATTCATGAACGTATGCCGGTGATTCTTAAAGCGGAAAAGTTTGATGATTGGTTAGAATCGCAAGATACTGATTATTTACAATCATTGCTTTTACCTTATGCGGAGTCGGATATTGAGATGTACCCGGTTTCACTTGCGCTGAATAATCCACGCTATGACAGTGCAGAGTTGCTTAATCATTTATAATTAAAAGGTAAATGCTAGCAATTCAGTTATTATTTCGTAGTAACCTTGTATTACCATAGACAGAAATACATCTGTCTTGTTATTTTTTTTGTTAGGTTATATTTCTTTCATATTGAACATAAACAGGTCGATTGACATGAAAAAAATTACAATTGTGGGTGCAGGTTTTGCGGGTTTAAGCGCCGTGCGACAGTTACGCAAACAGGACAAAACTTGTGAAATTACTCTGATATCACCTCTTGCTGAATTACATTACCTGCCTGGTTTGATTTGGGTTCCCAGCGGTTTGCGTAAGCGTGAAGATATTATTGTGCCGCTGGAAAATTTCTTCCGCCGTATGAATGTGAAATTTCATCAGGGCAAGGTGACTGGATTGCGTGATGCTGGACGCGTGGTTGAGACAGATAATGGTGAGGTGAATAATGACGGTTTGATTATTGCCTCTGGTGGACGTTTTATTAAAAAACTGCCGGGTATTGAACATGCCATTACACCTTGTGAAGGTATTGCTGCTGCTGAGAAAATTCGTGATCGACTGGCTGAAATGAAAGGTGGCACGATTGCCTTTGGTTTTGCCGGCAATCCTAAAGAGCCATCGGCTATGCGTGGTGGCCCCATGTTTGAATTTTTGTTTGGCACGGATACTTTATTGAGAAGGCAAGGGCGACGCGATAAATTTGATCTTGTATTTTTTAGTCCTGCACCTAAACCAGGCAATCGCTTAGGGCCAAAAGCGGTGGGTAAGTTATTGGGAGAGATGAAAAAGCGTAATGTTCAAACGCATCTGGGCGAAAAAATGAAGGCTTTTGAGAGTAACAAAGTCATTACTGAAGGAACTGAGTTTGATGCTGATCTGATTATTTTTATGCCTGGAATGACAGGTAATAAGTGGTTTGATAACAGTGATCTACCTCGTTCCGAAGGTGGTTTAATCAAGGCTAATGAGCATTGTAAGGTAGAAACAATGGATGCAGTTTATGTTGCTGGCGACTCAGGTAGCTTTCCCGGACCGGACTGGATGCCTAAGCAAGCTCATATGGCAGACTTACAAGCAGAAGCTGCAGCAAAAAATTTACATGCTGAATTAAATGGTCAAACTGCGGATACTGGTTTTAAGGTAGAGTTGCTCTGTATTGTTGATAGTAATGACAAGGGCATAATGGTGTCACGGACTGAAAAGCGAAATATTATGTTACCTGGAACGGTTGTTTTGCACTGGGCTAAACGATTCTTTGAATGGATGTATCTGCGTAAGTATCGTTAGACATTCATTATACAATTTCTCTTCTTTGCCTCTGTTTTTCTGCTTGTAATGGCACTTATGAATGTTTACCTCTGGCGACGTTTCTTGCATTTACTTTCTTATAATAAGTATCAGGGCAAAACAGGTGTGAGAAAATAATTGTTTCTAATATAAGCTGCCATATATTAGCGGTAATTGTTATTGGAGTCTGTTTACAGGTTTAGCTTACTGAAGGCTTAAGAAATAAATTAAATTTGTGAAAATAAAAATTTAAACAAAATGGAGATGTAATGCATAAATATATATTTATATTATTTATATTCCCGGCGGTATGTTTTTCTGAAACATCTCTCTGGCAGATTTCTAAAAACGGCAATGAATTATATTTAGGTGGTACGATTCATGTGCTTAAAAAAGAAGATTACCCTTTACCAGTTGAATTTGCTAAAGCCTTTAAAAAGTCAGACATACTTGTGTTTGAAACAGATATTGAAAAAGCAAAATCCCCTGAGTTTGCTCAAAAAATGGTTCAGATGTTTACCTACCCTCCAGGCAAGTCAATTAAAGAGGCGATAGACAGAAAAACATTTAGTAAACTGAAAAAACACCTGACTGAGAGAAATATTCCTATTGATTTATTTCTTCATTATAAACCCTCAATGATTGTTCTTATGTTAACTGTTATAGAGCTTCAGAAAATGGGCATGGTGGATATTGGTGTTGATGAGTATTTTTATAAAAAAGCCAAACAGGCTGGTAAAGAAACAACCTATTTTGAAACAACGGATGAGCAACTAAAATTTCTTCTTGTCATGGGTAATGGTAATGAAAACGAAATGATAATGAGCACGATCAATGACATGAATAAAATGGAAACTATGATGGCTGTGATCAGGTCTGCCTGGTTAAAGGGTGATGAAAATAAAATGGCCGAGATGACGTTAGCTGATATGATACGTGACTACCCTGACATGTATCAAACATTATTAGTTAAGCGAAATAACAACTGGATGCCTCATATAGAACGTATGATGAACGATAAAAAAGTTGAAATGGTTTTGGTTGGTGCGTTGCATTTGGTTGGCAAAGACGGTTTATTACAACAGCTCCGAAGTAAAGGTTATAGCGTTAAGCAATTCAGGTAGGTTATTATTGACTCATTATGATTACAAAATCCAGTTTACAAAAAGCCGCTGAACAAAAGATTATCTCAGCAGAACAGGTTGAACCGCTTTATCAGTTTCTTCATGAACAACCATCCGATTCTCTATCGGATAATCGCGAAGAACCACTCCGATTTATACGCAGCTTTGGCGATGTGTTTATCACGCTGGGTGTGGTTCTGTTAGTGGTGTCTATTAACCTGTCGAGCATTTCCGGTATTTATTATTTACTTCCCGCAGCCTTTTTTGTACTTGTAGCGGAGTGGTTAGTACGTGTGCGTCGTTTGGCCTTGCCGGGTATGGCTATTCTGCTTTCAATTTTATTTTTTGTGAATAAATCGACGACATTTGAAAATGAAAACGCGACAATTTTTGAGTTTGCAGTATTGAGTATTACCAGCTTGATGTTTTACCTTCGTTATAAAATGCCCTTTAGTCTTTTACCATTAGCCGCGAGTATGGTGGCAATGTTTATTATTTTTATGGGTTTTGATGTCTTTAAAACCCCGATTGTTTTTGCTGGATGTGGTTTGATCGTTTTTGCCGTTGCTTTGTGGTTTGACTCGCAAGATACACAAAGGGTATCGCACCTGAGTGACAGTGCGTTCTGGTTGCATTTGCTGGCGTCGCCGTTGATTGTTCATGGTTTGATGGTTTCTATGCTGGTAAGTGAGCAGGAATGGTTAGCGATGTTGAATAAAGAAGTCCTGATTATTGTGTTCTTCGCCGGGTTCTTTTTACTCGCATTACTGGTTGACAGACGTGCCATGCTCATTTCTACGCAACTGTATATCATTTATGCGCTTACACAATTGTTTAAGGACAAGCTTAATAGCACTGAAGACATTATTATTTATGTCTTAATCGCATTGGGATTATTTGTGATTTATTTTGGTGCCTATTGGTACAAGACACGTCGATTTATATTTGGCGCTTTGTCGGGCAGTGTTATTAGTCGCTACATCCCTGATCTCAATATTCAGGATGTAAAAAGATAAGTAAGTTAAGCGTAAAGCCAACAAAAACAACAAGATAGCGTAATTATTAACAATAACACGAATGGTGTTATTGAGAATGTTTGGTGAGTAGGAAAGCTCTGTGATAAGTATATAGGTTGATAGTTCACAATATATGAACTATAGTTCACATATTGTGAACTGTATGTATTTGTATTTATGAGTCAGCTAGGAAATGCTTTATTTACGACTACCCAGCAAAAAGTGCTGGGATTATTGTATGCGCATCCCGATAAAAGTTTTTACACTAAAGAGATCCTAAGGTTAACGGGAATGGGTGTTGCGACTATTAAGCGTGAGCTGGATCGTATGTTGGCTGCTGGTATTTTGAGTATGAATAAAATCGGTAATCAACATCATTATCAGGCAAATAAGTCTTGCCCAATTTATTCAGATTTATTAAATATAGTACGCAAAACCTTTGGTGTGACTGATGTGTTGCAAGAAGCTTTAGAACCCCTGGATTCACAAATTGATTTGGCTTTTGTCTATGGTTCGATGTCGAAGGGGATGGATACTGCCAGTAGTGATATTGATTTAATGATTGTGACTGATACATTGGCTTATGCTGATGTTATTTCTGAACTCACTGATGCAGAAGTATTACTTGGCAGAACAATTAACCCAACTATTTATGATAAACAGCAATTAAAGAACAAACTACAATCAGAAAATGCATTTATTACGCGGGTGATGGAACAACCCAAAATAATGATAAAGGGAACAGAAGATGCCATTAGAGAATTTAAATAATCTGGTTAAGATAGGAAAGCTTAAATTAGAACCGCCGGATCAAGCTGAATTTGATGGCATGATCAGTTCAGCCAAGCGGCGTTTGCAAGACACTCAGGTTGTTGGTTTGTCAGAAGAAGGAAAATTTTCATCAGCTTATGGAGCTGCACACTCTTTAGCCCTGGCATGGTTATCGTTCTGATAATCGTTATTTAGTCTTCCAGTGTTTACAACAGACCATTGGTTTAGAAAATATAAAATGGCGTGTGTTGGATAAATGCCACAAGCAACGAAATTTAGCTGAATACGAAGGCAATCTTGAAATTACTCCACAGTTGCTACAGGAATTAATTACGATAGTAAAAGAGCTGCTGAAGTTAGTAGAAAATTTAGGTGCTGTGAAATAGATATACGCTTATCAATAATAAAGCCTTATTGCTTTCAGCGTATTTCAGAGAGCAATCTGTTATATTTGAACATTAATTATTTAAGAGGACGGAACCATGTTTATTAATGACTTGTTGGGTGTGATTTTCAGTTTTTGGACTGCCTTGGCCATATTAATTATTATTGTGGTGAAGTCTTCGGTTAAGTTTGTACCGCAGAATCGGGCTTATGTTGTTGAGCGATTTGGTAAATACAATAAAACCATGATTGCTGGTCTTAATATCCTTTTTCCCTTTATAGACAAAGTGGCTTATAACCAGTCATTGAAAGAACATGCTTTTGATGTGCCAAGCCAGGCGGCAATTACCAAAGATAATATTTCACTGGTGGTTGATGGTGTTCTGTATATTAAATTGCTTGATCCTTATAAAGCGTCTTATGGTGTCGATAATTATGTCTATGCGGTAAGCCAGTTAGCGCAAACCACCATGCGTAGTGAGATTGGTAAAATTGATCTGGATAAAACATTTGAAGAACGTGAAAGTCTGAATACAAATATTGTACATGCGATTAACACAGCATCTGCACCCTGGGGTGTACAGGTATTGCGCTATGAAATTAAGGATATTGAACCACCACGTACTATTTTAGATGCGATGGAACGTCAGATGAAAGCTGAACGTGAAAAACGCGCAACCATTCTTGAGTCAGAAGGTAGTCGTCAGTCGTCTATTAATGTGGCTGAAGGTGACAAGCGGGCACAGGTGTTAGCGGCAGAAGCGGATAAGGCACAACAGATTTTAAGAGCGGAAGGTGAAGCGCAGGCGATTATTGCGGTTGCCAATGCACAGGCACAGGCACTTGATACTATTGGTAAGGTTGCTAAAACGGATGAAGGCCAAAAAGCGATTCAACTTGACCTGGCTGAAAAAGCGATTGAAGCAAAACACGCAATTGCGAAAGATTCTACAGTGGTATTGTTACCTGATGGTGGCAGTAATGCGGCTACGGTAGTGGCTGAAGCAATGACGATTATTAATACGTTAAATACAGGTAAAACAGCTGGATAACAAATGGCAATAGAAGGAGTATGGAATGATTGTTGATTATATTGTCGCTCATCAGGCTGAGTTTTGGCTGGTGTTTGGTTTTGCGTTGCTGGCGTTAGAAGTTATTACTGGTTTTACCGTGGGTGTGTTTTTGTTTGCCGGTTTAGGAGCTCTGACGACGGGTGGCTTAATGAGCTATGGTGTACTGCCAGCAACATGGGTTGCAGGTATTTCCTGTACCGGTATTAGTACGGGTGTGATTACCGCACTGCTGTGGAAACAGTTGAAAAAATTACAGGGCGATAGTTCGATAGAAAAAGACAATAGCAGTGACCTGGTAGGATATTCGTTTATTGTTGAAAGTGAAATTACAATGACTAAACCAGGTTCGACACATTATTCCGGTATAAGCTGGAAAGTCGAGATTGATAAGGATGCCGGTGTAAACACGATTGAAGCAGGGCAAAGTGTCTCGGTTAGCTCGGTTGATGTTGGTGTGTTTAAGGTTAAATTATCTGAATAGAAATATTTTCAGAAAAAAATAATAAAAAAATATTAAGGTGTAGCTGTTTAGTGGCAATAAAACCGACTATTTATAAATTTAGAATTTCGTTATCCGATCTTAATCGTAATTATTACGATACGCTTAACTTAACACTTGCACAGCATCCTTCTGAAACCATTGAACGTATGATGGTGCGTGTTTTATCTTATTGCATCAATGCTCAGGAGAACCTGGTCTTTACCAAAGGCTTAAGTGATATAAATGAACCTGACCTGTGGGTACGTACGCTCGATGATCAAATTTCATTATGGATTGAAGTTGGCGAACCTGCTGATGACAGAATAAAAAAAGCGAGCCAGCATGCGTATGCAGTTAAGGTTTATTGCTTTAATTCAAAAGCGGATGTTTGGTGGAGCCAGGTAAAGGGAAAAGTTAATCAGCTCAAGGTATCTGTTTTTAAATTTGACTGGAAAAATATTCAGGCATTAGCGTCACTGGTGCAGAGAACGATGGATGTTTCTATTAGCATTACCGGTGATACTGCCTATGTCGCGACCGAGTCAGGAGAGTGTGAAGTAAACTGGGTGGTATTGCAGGAAATAAGTGACTAGTTATTCTATACATTAAATTGAGTGATTTTCAATAAGTTATAAAAAATATTTTCAGGTGTTAAAAACTAATGTTAAAAGCAATTATAAAATTCTTTGATGAAAAAATAAATGTGGTTGAACCACAGGACCTTGAGCACCCCTTACGTTTGGCAACGGCTGTGTTAATGGTTGAAATGATGCTGAATGATGGTAAATCACATGACTCGGAAGAAAAGGTTTTAAAGGAAAAACTACAACAAATATTTTCGCTATCGAATTTAGAAACCAGTGATTTGTTTGAATTGGCGCATGATGAAATAAAACAGGCTGTCGATTTTCATCAGTTCACAAGCCTTATCGCCAGGAATTTTTCGCAACAACAAAAAATAAAAGTGATCGAGAATTTATGGGCTGTTGCATATGCGGATAAGCATATAGATCCGTATGAAGAATTAATGGTAAGGCGCATTGCTGATTTAATTTATGTTTCGCATTCTGACTTTATTAATGCAAAACTTCGTATTATCAAAGAGACTTAGGTTTTTATCGCCTTTATTTTTTGTTACAGACACTATTTGCGCAGCTTTCAATAATACCCTTACTAAATAAATGTTATTGTTGTTTGTTGTAGGACATTACCTACACGATTAGCTCACACTTTTTGTGATTCTTTCTTTAGTTTGCAGAGAATTTACCGATATTCCATAAACAAGCTAGCTCATGTAGAGCAGGACTTTTGTTTAGGGGGTGTAAAGTGACAACAGAGTATACAACGTTGTTAATTATTGACGATGTAGAAGAAAACTGTGAGCTCCTGCAACGTCGGTTGGAAAAAGAAGGCTATAAGGTTGAATTGGCATGTGACGGTCAGGAAGGTTTGTTGTTGCTAAGCAGGAGAACGATTGGCATGATATTACTGGATTTGAATATGCCTGTTATGAACGGTTTTACCTTTCTGGAAAAAGTTAAATCACACAAAAAGTTTTCGCATATTCCGGTGCTGATTACATCAACACTTGATGATGAAGATACGGCCAATGATTGCTTACAGTTTGGTGCGTGTGGATATATGTATAAGCCTTATGATATGGATAAAATAGTCAGCACGATCAAAGATTGTTTGGCAGAAAAAGAAGTAAATGAGGAGCTCGTAGAAAGCTGAAAACCTTCATAAGTGTTTCATGAATTTGTTATGATTCTATTTTATTCAAAGTGAGGAACCCTGTTCGTTTAATACACACGCTCCCATATTAAGTGCTATATTTATAGTTACAACAGGGGGCGGGTCATGAAGAAATTTACGGTAATCCTGCTTATATGCTTACTGCATATTTCTGCTTCTGCTGAGCAACATCGTATTTCTAAAAACACTTTACTTGCCAGTAGTGAATCCCTTGCTTCTGAAATGGGGAAAACATTTCAGTTAGCGAAAAATTGTGAGCAGAATATGGAAAATATTTCTGCCGCCAGTGCATCCACCTTATTCCGAAATTATTTTGATAAGCACGATGTAATAAAAATCATGAAACAGTACGAACTTTATGTAGCTAATGAAAAAGGCAAGCTATGCAAGCGTGATAAAGTTGAGTTTTATGTGTTGATGGATAAAATAGCTGCTTATATCCGTGTGGCAGGTTCATACGTTAATAAATAAGAACTCTCACAAAAAGGTGACGGTAGAGTGCTACATTATTTATTATTTAAATGTTTTGCAAAATCTTCAATAATATCTTTTACGGATACAATTTTATTAATACCTTGTACACTTTTTCCGGCTTGCCAGTAATCAAGTTTCCCGGTTTTATCCAGCACGGCTTTTTTTAATTTCCATATTGATCGCAATAGATAAAAAGTACGTATGAGGTATTTCGTTTTTTTCCCGCGTAATAACCATTGTTCAAATTTATTTACTTTTAATCCCAGCCGGTTGACATATGCAGTGTTTATTAATGATACCGGTGTACCGCTGACACGTTCACTTAACACAATGTCTGTTTCACTCGCTTTTACGATTGCTTCTTTATAGGGCAGGGGAGCATTACATTCTGTTGTGGCAATAAAACGGGTACCCATTTGTATACCGGCATAACCAATATCAAGTATGTGTTTAAAATCATCAGGAGTACTAATGCCGCCAGCACAGATCATCGGCAGGTTAAATGATTGCAAGTCATGGTAAAGTTGCTCGGCCGTTTGCTGACCTGTATGCCCACCTGCACGATTGTTTACACAAATGAGACCATCTACACCGCCATCGATCGCTTTTTGTGCCCATTTTGTTTCAGTAACATCGTGATAAACGATGCCGCCAACTTCATGCACGCGTTTAACGACCCAGTCGGGCTTGCCTAACGAGGTGATAAAAAAACGAACACCTTCCTCCAGCGCGATGTCTATCCATTCAACCATACGTTGATGATAGCGTTTGTTACTTTGTTCAATCAGTGCATTCATACCGATGGGGCTGGCGGTGAGTGAATGGATGTGTTGTAAACCCTGTCGAAAATCATAACCATGAACATAAGTGAGAGAGATCGGTTGCACGATGCCTAACGCACCGGTTTCTGAAACTGCCGCAACCAGTTCAGGATTACTACAGGGATACATCGGGCCACAGATAATGGGTAGTTCGATATTTGCTTGCTGAGTAAAAGTATTTTCGAATGATTTCATCATTATTCTATTGGGTTGTTTCAGCTGAGGGGATTGGGGAAAGTCGCCAGTTTACCGTGGTACGTGCGACCACATCATCCTCACTGTCACGAATGTCAGCAAAAACCTCAAAGTCGGTATCTTCAGTGACTGTAGGAGGCGTGCAAAAACTCTCTGCAGTTAAACAGCCGCGTGCTTTTTTATAAAATTCAATGGAAATTTTAGTTGGTATACCACGTGTTTCTGTAGACAACATGCCGAGCATGGCTAAACCACTGGTAATTTCACCCAGGTTGGTTAGTGCAATTGCGTGTATAGAATTTAAATGATTGCGTACTCGTCGACGGTCGCGCAACTGCAGTTGTGCGTGGCCTGGTTTGAGTATGATTATATTAGCGCCAATCGAGCCACTGTAAGGGATGAGCCAGCCAAGCAGGCGACTAAATAACCAGCGACCACCGGGTAACTTGTGTAAAAGCAGCCAAAGTCGTTGTAAGCGTGCAATTGGATTATTTTTGTTTATGCTGGTCATTTCAGCGAACCTTGTTTATTTATCAAAATCGAAAGATTATGAAATAAAGCAAAACATGAAAAATACGACATTGCGAGTGAATAATGACAATGTTGTAATAACAATAACATAAAATTTAGCGGGAGCAATATAACACCATATACGTAATTATATTCCGAGTATGTTATTGTGACAGGCCTCAATTAAATAGCATAAAAAATCATTAAAATGAACATAATCAGTGTTGAAGATTTAAATAACAATTTTTCACTCCGGGATGGAAATAATCATCTTTGTTTCAAAACAGGTAAGGGGGATATCCCGCTTGTTGAAATTCAGAATGAGCAAGCAACTGCGACCATTAGCCTGCAAGGTGCACACATTCTTAGCTGGAAGCCGCTTGCTGAAGATGAGGTGATCTGGTTGTCAGCTGATGCCACGTTTGCTGCGGGAAAATCAATCCGCGGTGGTATTCCACTTTGCTGGCCCTGGTTTGGTGCACATGAGAGTAACGGTTCTTATCCTGCACATGGTTTTGCCCGTACCGTGTTATGGCAGGTAACGGATACACGTGTTTTATCAGCAGGAGAAACACAAATTACATTCAGGTTAGTAACAGAACAACAGGATAAAAATATTCAACAGATGTGGCCATTAGCAACTATCGCAGAATACCGCGTAACGATTGCTAAAACCTTAAGGCTGGAACTTATAACTTTTAACCAGAGTGATCAAACTATCACTATTGGACAGGCATTACATACTTACTTTAATGTTGAAGATATCAGTAACACCACTGTTTATGGACTGGAAGGAAAAACATACCTGGATAAAACGGAAAGTTTTAATTCTAAAATTCAAAACGGCCCTATTACTATAAACAATGAAGTTGATCGTGTGTATTTAGAAACAGCAGATGATATTATTATTGATAATAACAAAAGAAAAATTATTATTAATAAACAGGGCAGTTTATCAACTGTTGTCTGGAATCCATGGAAAGACGTAGCAAACAAGATGGGTGATTTAGGTAAAGATGGATACCGTGAGATGTTATGTGTTGAATCTGCAAATGCGGCAGATGATTTAATTAATGTCAAGGCCGGTGAAAGTCATACTCTGTTGGTAACTTATGAAATTCAATAATAAATGAATTCTGATTTTATATGTAACTGCTCATTGATAGTTACAAGGTAATTCGATATGAAAAATAAATCTTTTTTTACAAAAATGATGGACACTGTTTCATGGTTACCGTGGTTGAAGGGATCACAAGAACCCGTTGCTAAACAAAAGAAACAAAAAGAACAATTTCATCCGGTTTCTTCTGCCGAGGCACCACATTTTTTAAATAACGTGACAGCAGAGGAATTTGATCAACTTGTTCATGACATATTTAAACAGCGAGGCTATTCAGTTGCTGAAAAACGAGACGGGGCATATGGCGGGGTTGACCTTGTATTGCAGAGGAACAATGAGTCTACCTATGTTCAATATCAGCATTGGAAAGATCAGGAAGTTGATGTTACTGATATAGGCGAGCTTTATGTTGCGATGGAGTTTGATGGTGTGAAACACGGCATTGTGATTACCTCAGGTGTGTTTAACCCTGAGGCACTGGATTTCTCTCTGGGTAAATCCCTGATGTTAATAAGTGGTGTTGATCTCTCTCAAATGATTGACGCTTTACCTTCAGCTGAAGAGCAAGACAGTCAGGAAAAATCAGAAGAGTTGATGGAAGCATCAACAGACACGGTTAAACAGGAAATGCCAGAACTTGATCCTTTATGCCCTATATGTAGTCAGAATATGATTAAACGAACAGCTAAGAAAGGAAAGAATGCAGGTAATACATTTTGGGGTTGTTCGCAGTTCCCGAATTGTCGTGGTGTATTACCAGTAGAGTAAATTTTATATGGAGATTATGAATATTTATGTATCACGGTGAACGGTTTAATATTATTAGTCATTTGATCGGTGCTACCCTGGCTCTTGCCGGGCTGGTCGTTTTAATCGTGTTTGCTTCATTGCAGGGTGACCCATGGAAAATTGTTAGTTTCACGATCTACGGCGTGTCATTATTCCTGTTGTATTCACTGTCGGTTCTTTATCATTCGTTACGTGGTCGAGCCAAGGAGATCTTTAAGACGCTGGATCATATCGCGATTTATCTTTTAATCGCGGGTACTTACACTCCGTTTACACTGGTAACTTTACGTGGCAGCTGGGGCTGGTCCCTGTTTGGTACCATATGGGGGCTTGCTATTATTGGTATCATCATAGATAGTCTGCACAAAAAAGGGTCACGCGCCATACAGCTCATTATTTATTTGCTGATGGGATGGCTGATTGTTGTTGCCATGAATCCCATGATAAAGGCATTACCGATAGAGGCGTTAACACTTCTGGTTCTGGGTGGGGTTTTTTATACTACGGGTATTATTTTTTATGTTCTGGATAAACGGATGAAACATGCTCACGGCATATGGCATTTGTTTGTCCTGGCCGGAAGTATATCGCACTTTTTTACAATATTATTTTACGTCAAATAATGTTTGAGTATTTTCAATAATTAATAAATCATTCTTCCATCTCTTTATTGATCTATATCAAAGTTATCTTTTATAAAATTAACTAAATTCAATATATGGACTTTATTTCATTATGCCTGAAAGGATAAGAGGTTATGGCCTGTCATAAACGAGGTTGTCTTGGTGATTATAATTTTGAACATATTGTTCATCATGCAATAAAGCGTTTTATAGAAGGATACAGCACAATTTCCCTGATGGAGCAGGCTAAATCAGAACTTGAAAAAGAAGAGATTGCGCTGGTCTGTATGTTGGATGTTGAAGACAATATTGTACTGGATATGCATCTCACTTGTCGCCATGCCGATAAATGCAAAGTCACTAATTGTCGTGCTGAGCTAAAAAGATTGATTGAAAAAGAACTTGAATTCAAATGATTCTTTTTTTGTAATCAATAGTTAAATATTAAATGTTTAAAAAAGTGCCAGGGAACATTTATTAAAATATGTTCCCTGGCTTTTGTTTTTAGTCTTCTTTTTCTTCTTCCTCGTCATCGTTATCGTTATCGTCATTCAGTGCTTTATAAAAAGCTTCACCAAACATTGCATGCACGCGTGCAGTCGGATGAATTTCATCAAAGAAAACAAACTGGTCTACGTTAAAACCATAATTACAATCTGGATGAAAAGTGAAGGTGATCGAGCTAAAGCATGCGTCAGTGTAATTAGTGAAACCAAGTTTGCTTGCCTTTCGAACAACCTTGTTGAACATTTTGAACAGATTAAATTCGGTAATAGAAATATTTTCATTTTTTTCAAATATTTCGACCATATCATGTAACTTCTTATTATAATGTTTTGAAAGTGCATCGGCATGAATAACAAGATCTGGATTGTTAATTGCAGTTGCAATAAGTTGTGTTTCAGGTACGAGTGCAATATTAGGTGAATTTATTACAAGAAATGAACGTGCGCCCATTTGACTCAGGATTTCTATTGCAGCGCGAGTCTTGTTTTTTGCAGTCTCAAGAATTGATTCGGCAACAACAGGGTCTGGTTGATGAAGAGCAGCACGAATATCGTTACCGCCTAAAAAAACCACATACAATGCATCCGCTGGTGCAATAGAAGCATGGTTAGCCTGGAAGCTGAGTATTTGAGTATCGAGATCGATTACTTCATTACCCGAAGCCTTAGCGCCTGCAACGGAATAATTGTGACCAGCATTCAGTCCTAACAGGTGCAGTGAGGCTTCTGCTGTATCACCGAGTTTAGCGGTTAAAAGATCAACTGCTACCGGTCCATTCGATATTCGGTTCTGATAATAAGGCAGAGGAATACCACCAACCACAGAGGCGAGGTTCCCTGTATCAGAAAGACTATCTCCAAAAATGAAAACTTTGCTGTATGTGCTATCAGCATGTGCTAAGAAAGAAATACAGAGCAATAAAGGTAAGAGTATGTATTTAGTCAATGAGTAGTTGCGCATTTGTGTGTTCTCCATAGTTTGCGATCCATTTTGTCGTGCTAAATTAGTTCAGGTGGGGACATACAGCATATAACAACTTTATTTTATTGTCACCTGAGATATTCAATTAATGAAATTAAGGAGAAGGGCGTTTTTATTTACAATTTTAGTTTTCTAATACGTTTTCGTTTACGAGTTGATCGGTCAGGCGCAACCACTCAACAAGTAATTTATTCAGCTGTACACTGTGTTCTGTGTAACTGAAACGATTTTCATCGACGCGATTTACGGCAACAATGTAATCATTCAGTGTGACCTTACCAAAGGAATAGTTTTCTGCTTCATCTTTGAGTATGGATTCTGCCAGTTTGATTTTTTCCTTTGCTATCCCGATTAGTTTTTGTTCACGCTGAATTTGTATATAAAGATTTTTCAGGTTGGTGCGCAAGTCTTCATATTTGTTCTGGTTTGAGAGTACGGTTTTTTTGTATTCAATTTTTGCGATACTTTGTCTGGCTTTGTCGACGCTACGACCAATTGGCCAGCGTACGGATATACCGGCAAAGTAACTGCGTTCCTGATCCTGTATTCCCCATTCTTTGCCTTCAAGTTGATAACCGAGTAACAGGTTGGTCGAAGGTAAGAGGTCATCCGCTACTTTTTTAACTTGCATGTTGCCTTGTTGTTCCAGCATGTGTAGTACTTCGTAAGTACGACTGCTCTGAGTGAAGTTTTTATAGTCCTGTTCAAACTGCACATTTGAAGCAGGGCGCCCCGGTGTTGCCGGGATATAAGGGGATGTACCATTGTGACGAATGGCTTTAAAAATCAGATTGCTATAACTGTCATAAATTTCCTGCAAGATGATGAGGTTTTCTTTTTTACCGATGAGCAGTAACTGCATTTTGTTAACGTCGATGGGTAAGGCAATTTTTTGTCGTTGACGATCACGAATATTTGCCATCAACTTCTGGTTGGATTTATAAGATGACTGGCTAACTTTGAGGTTTTCATAAGCGGAGTACCAGTTGTAATACGCGGCTGTGAGACTGGCGAGATAATCTTCATAGGCCTCAACAATCTGGTAACGACGGATATCATTTTCGATGCCAATTATTTTGTCTTGTAACCTGGTGCCTTTACCAAATGCATTTTTTGCAATCGGTTGTGTGATTAACAACTGCAGGCTGGAACTATCTGTTGTGGTTAAGCCTGAAGCAGCTTTATTATAAGACAAGGACAGTTGCGTGCCGTTATAGGGAAATAATTTACTAAGTGATATGGTTGCTTCAGGTTTATTACGGTTTTGATTCAGGTAAAAGTTATACTGATATTTTACATCCATAATGACATCGCTGTCGGGCAACAGGATATCGCGGCGATGTTTAAGTGAGAGCTGATCAATCAGAATCGTTTCGAAAGTGACGTCATTCTTTGTTGCTTGTTGAATAAATGCTTTAAGTGGAAGTATAGGGTGCTTAATTTTTGTTGTTGCCATAACAGGCAATACAACAGTACTTGCAGTGATAAACAACAAGGTGGCTAAGGTATTGTTAATTATTGTTTTCATTAAACTAATTAAGCTATTTGATCATAGTATGGAAACGTTGTTGCATGTCCTGAAGAAAACTATACATGCAAGGTATTAATAACAGGGTGATGATTGAACCAAACAGTAAACCCCAGGCCATGGCCAGCATCATCTCTGAAAGCATTGAATCATAACCAGCAATACCATAAGCCGTGGGTAAGACACCAACGACGGTTGTAATGGTCGTGAGTATTACTGCTTTAAGACGTGTCTGTGCTATTCGTGCAATTTTCTCATTACGGTTGTTTTGTTCATTCATGGGTTTGTCTGTTGGCTTGTCATATTCGTGATCGAGTTTGGTTAACATAATGATTGAGTCATTAATTACTACACCGGCCATACCGAGAGCACCAATGGCTGCAAAGAAACCAAATAAAGTTTGCCCATGCATCCAGAAGGCAAGGATAACACCGACTATACCAAATGGGATGGCCAACATGATTAGTATTGGTCGAGTGACAGAGTTAAACAAAATAACAAGAATGGCAAAAATTAAAAATACCACCATAATAATGGCGTTGCGCAGATCATTTCTTGATTCGCGTGTATCTGCGACTTCACCATCAAAATTTAAACTGGTGGAAGGCTGTTTACTAATGATGTCGCGGAATACACCGTTTTCCAGATCAGCGGCAATTTGTAATGGCGTCATCAGGGTATCTTGTTTTAAATCTGCATAAACGCTGGTTGCACGTCGGGTATCACGTCGGGTGATTGAAATCGGTGCCATTGTTTTGCTAATAGTTACCAGGTCACCCAGCGGGGCCAGGTAGTTGCCACGGTTTTCTACCGGAATTTTGAGAATGCTTTCTATATTATTTTTTGCGCTGGCAATTACCGATAAACGCACATCGACATGTTCATAGTCTTTAGGTAACTCATAAAGGATATTACCTTCGAGTGAAGCACGAAAGGTCGTCGCGATATCAAGTGGGCTAATGGACAGGCGTTTAACTTTGTCGCGTTGAATATCTATTTTAAATTCAGGTAAGGTCAACGGTTGATCGATTTCAGCATTAGTCAGCTCAGTGTGTTTTTCCATTGCTGCTTTTATCGCTTCGGCAGCCTTGTTTCTTAGTTCATCATTGTTTTCCTGAATGAGTACGTATACTGCGCTACCGGATGATTGCCCCCAACGACTTTTTTGAATAATGAGATTTTTTAGTCCTTTGACGTTCTTTGTCAAAGGTTTCCACAATTTAACCAGATCATCGGCTGAGCGTTCACGTTCTTCTTTTGCTACGATTTCGATGATCATACGAAAACGATTTTCTTTGGCGACACCGCCATGACGGCTGCGTGCAATTTCAGTACGAAAACCGACAACTTCTTTACCAATGTAAGGTGTGATGAGATCTTCAATTTCTTTACTGATCATCGCTGTTTCATAGCGGTCGGCTTTTTTGCCGGCTGTGCCGATTAAAACTATCTCTCGCGTTTCAGAATGAGGAAACAGTACAAAACTCATAGTCTGTTTTGCAATAAATATGGAACCAAGCAATAAGGCTATAAAAACAGTAAAGATAATGTATTTATATTTTAACAAACGGATTAAAAGATCACCGTAACGTTCTTCGATACGATCAAACCAGTGTGGTTTAATTTGAGTTAAATTTTGCGTGTGTTGCTGGCGGCGTAAGAAAAGGGGGGCCTGGATATGTAAATGTCCGGGTAAGATGACCAGTGATTCCAACAAGCTGGCGAATAACATGAGAAATACAATGGGCGGAATATAACTAACAAATGAACCAAAACGACCAGAGAAGTAAAATAGAGGGACGAAAGCAACGCAGGTTGTTGTGATACTTGCGAGTACCGGCATAAAAACCTGAGCTGTACCTTTGACAGCAGCATCCTGTGAGTTAAATCCGCGCGCACGAAAACGCGAAATATTTTCCGCAACAACAATGGCATCATCAACAACAATTCCCATAACAATGATCACTGCTGCAAGTGTCACATTATTAATGGTATATCCTATTGAGTAGGCGAAAATCAGTGTTAAACAAACTGTAAAGGGAATACCCATGGCAACCCAGACACCGGCACGTTTGTTGAGAAATAAAAACAGGGTGATGAGGATTAGGGTGAAACCAATCGCACCATTGGTAGAAATAATACTGAGGCGGTTACGTACTTCGAAAGATTCGTCATCAAGGGTGACTAACTGAATATCAGAATGACGCAGGTTGTTGGCTTTGAAGTTTTCGACTACTTTTTGCACAGCATCCAGTGATTCAAGAATGCCAAAGGAACCATTTTTAACAACGTTAAACATGATTGATTCATGTCCATTCACTTTGATTATTTGTTTTTCGCGACGAAAGTCGGTTCTTACTTCTGCTATAGATTTCAGTTTAATGGCTTTGCCTTTAAAACCGGCCTGTATATAGAGTTGGTTGAGTTTTTCGATACTGTCAAGCTGGGCGTCGATGGTGACATTGGGTTCATCTTTAGCTTCTATATGACCAGCAGGCTGTCGGATGTGATTTTTGGTGATTTCGTTAATGACCTGGCTGAGTGGGATTTGATAACGTACCAGTTTTTCCGGGTCGACATTAATTTGTAATTCTTCCTGCAAATAACCTGAACGATTGATGCTGTTGATTTGTTTTAAATTAACAAGCTGTAACTCAAGAGCCGTTGCGTAACGTTGTAATTCCTGACGTTGCGGAGTAGTGAGAAGGTGGGCCTGGGTGTGGATCAAAGCAATGTCAATAATGGCTTTTTTTGAACTTTTGAATACACGTACCCTGGGTTTATCACGTACTTCGGGTGGTAGCCTGGTACCCAGTGCTGCATTGCGAATTTCAGTAATGGCTTCGTTTTTGTCAGCTAAGTCTTTTTCCAGTTCGACAGTTACCGACGTTAAACCACGACTGACACTACTATAAATACGATAAACGCCATCTACGGCTTTTAGTTCTTCTTCAAGTTCACGAGTAACAAAGTGTTCAACTTCTTCTGCAGTGGCACCTGGATAGGATGCTGTTATTCTTATCCGATCATAGGTGACATCAGGGCGTTCTTCTTTTTTAATCTCTTGCCAGGCGAACAGCCCCCCCATTATGACCGATATAAAAAGCATATTGGTCAGTAGATGGCGATTAACAAAAAATTGAATAAACGTTGCGATCATAATTTTTATTATAAAAAATGATTATTTATAAACCAGTCCGGTACCAACTTATTTTATCAAGTCAGACTTGTTTATGTCCCGATTATTAATGCTGTGCTTGAGCTAACGATTACTGTTTCGTAATCCTGGCATCTTGCACAATAACAGGATAAATATAACCGTAACCAAAATCCTTATCCAGACCAAGTTTGCCTTCGATGATAACAATATCATTTATAGCAACTGTGCTTTTGCTCGTAATTGTGAGGTCTTGCAGGGTGCTACTGTCCTGGATATGTAACCAGTTTTTTTTCATAATTGAGGGGGTGTATTTGGTGACCTTTCCGCGTACTCGTATAGTTTTACCATTTAGTTTGTTTTTATTAGCATAAATTTCTTTGATCGTTTGGCCGCCTTTAACTTTTTTAATTCCTTTTATCGGTTTGGTTACCGATTTTTGTACAATATTTGCGTGGGGTGAAACTTTTTTTGCGGCTGGTGCTGCTGGAGTATCTTTACCATTTGTAAACTGGTTTACAAAATAAAGTATGGCGAAGTTACGATCGAGAGCTTTGCTGCGAAAGTTTTTCATTGGCATTTCTGTAGTAAATGTGACCATGTCGCCAACTTTAAGTGGGGTAGTAGGTGCTGCGGCCCAGACAATTTTTTGACCGGTATTAACCTTGGCATAGGTATAACCAGCTGCATTCAAAATCTCGGTTACCTTGCCCTGGATTCTGTTTGGGTTGGTTTGTTGTGTAGTCTCTGCATTGAGCAGGCCGGAAAATAAACAAACAAGTAATACTACTAATAATTTGCTGCGATGTATCATGATGAAAACCTTCTCTGGATTGATATTAAATTGTGGCTATAGTAAATTCATACCATAGTTTACTCTAAAGTAATGGAACAAAGGAATGGATATCTATAGCAATAGATTAATTACTTATAAACTACATGTTTTTATTGTAGATAAAACACTATAGCGACAGCTATACTGCTCTTTATGCAATTCCTCATTTTTGCCTCCATTTTTCTGCTTGTTATGACATTAATGAATGTCTATACCTGGCGGCGTTTTTTACGTTTACTTTCATACGATAAAAAAGGTTATTTAGTAACCATTCCTGTGATTCTTGTCCTTGGTGATATATTTTTTATTGTTGATATAATGACCAACATTATTCCTGACTCTCCTGCTTTGTATTTCATTAGCAGTAGTTTTATTGGCTTCACTTTTATGTTGTTTGTGGTGGCTGTTTTTTACGACCTTACGATTACAGTGTCAAAACGAGTACCGATTGATCATTCCCGGCGCAAAACATTAAAACTGTTGTTTGATGTGACCATGTTGATTGCTGCTTTTGCTTACTTATTTAGAGGCTTTAGTCAGGGCATTCAATTTCCGCAACTTAACCGGGTTATGGTTAAGGTTAAAGACTTTCCGTTCGAGAAATTTAATCTCGTTCAGCTAACCGATGTGCATGTTGGCAGAACGATTAAACGTGATTTTATAGAAGAGCTGGTTAAACAAACAAATGCATTAAAACCGGATATGGTTGTGATAACCGGTGATTTAATCGATTTAGCTATTAGTCAGATTGAGTATGATCTTTATCCATTAATAGATTTAAATGCTCCCACTTATTTTATACTAGGTAATCATGAATATTTCCATGGCGTGGGTGAGGCTGTTGAGTATATAAAATCGTTGGGGATTATTCCTTTATTGAATGAGCATGTGGTGATCGGTGAAGGTAAGAAACAGTTTAATCTCGTGGGAATGAACGATGTGGCGGGAAAACGTGCGAATTTTTATCCCCCGGATCCTGATGCGGCATATTCAGGTGTTGATCAAAATAAAGCCTGTATTGTATTAGCGCATCAACCCAGGATGATCATGGAGATGGATGATTATCGTTGCGACTTAATGTTAAGTGGGCATACCCATGGTGGGCAGATTTTCCCCTTTGGTTTGTTAGTAATGGCCGCGCAACCTTACCTTGCGGGCTTGTATGAACATGCACCGGATCGGCAAATTTTTGTCAGCCGTGGCACCGGTTACTGGGGGCCACCATTGCGGTTTTTAGCGCCAAGTGAAATTAGCCAGATATTTATTCAACCTGCCTGAGTAATGTTTAAACAGGATCAAATGAGTGTGAGTAGGGCGTGAACCTGCGCTCGATCTGAAATATAATAGGCAATCTTGTGGGAATGCCCCACCTTATTTGAGAGTTTTAGAATGCCCACTTCCAGGATTATCTACACCGAAACGGATGAAGCACCCGCTTTAGCCACTTTTTCCTTTTTACCGATTGTTCAGGCCTTCACCAGGGCAGCGGATATTGATGTAGAAACCCGGGATATCTCGCTGGCTTCACGAATTTTGGCTAATTTTCCGGATAATCTGACGGATGATCAGAAACAGGATGATGCGCTTGCTGAATTGGGCGAACTGGCGAAAACACCTGATGCAAACATCATTAAACTCCCCAATATCAGTGCCTCCCAGCCTCAGTTGAAGGCTGCGATTAAAGAATTACAGTCCTTAGGATATGATATTCCTGATTTCCCTGAAGATCCTGTAACCGATGATGAAAAGAGCGTCAAGGCACGTTATGCCAGGGTGTTGGGGAGTGCGGTAAATCCTGTTTTACGTGAAGGTAATTCAGATCGCCGTGTGGCGGGCCCGGTCAAAGAATATGCACAAAAACACCCGCATTCAATGGGTGCCTGGTCGAGTGATTCTAAGTCCCATGTGGCTTCGATGCCGGACGGTGACTTTTACTCGAGTGAAAAATCTGTGGTGATTGGAACTGCGGGTGATGTCAAAATTGAATTGCTTGGTGATGATGGCGAAAACCAGGTGCTTAAAGAGAAAACAGCTGTTTTAGCCGGTGAAGTGATTGATGCTTCAGTGATGAGTGTTAACGCGTTATGTGATTTTTTTGAAGCTGCGATGCAGGATGCGAAAGACGAAGGTGTATTACTGTCATTACATATGAAAGCGACCATGATGAAGGTGTCTGATCCGATTATCTTTGGTCACGCTGTTAATGTGTATTACAACGATGTATTCGAAAAACATGCAGCAACTTTTGAAAAGCTGGGTGTTGATACACGTAATGGTTTGGGTGATGTCTATACAAAGATAAGTGAGTTGCCTGAAGCCGAGCGTAAAGAGATCGAAGCAGATATTGAAGCGGTTTACCAAATTCGCCCTGAATTAGCGATGGTCAATTCTGATAAAGGTATTACAAATTTACACGTACCAAGTGATGTCATTATTGATGCCTCCATGCCGGCAGCGATTCGTTCATCCGGCAAGATGTGGGGCAAGGATGGCAAGTTGCATGATACCAAGGCAATGATTCCAGATCGTAACTATGCTGGTATTTATCAGGCAACGATTGATTTTTGTATTGAACACGGTGCCTTTGATGTTACCACCATGGGGAACGTCAGTAACGTAGGTTTGATGGCGCAAAAAGCTGAAGAGTATGGCTCTCATGATAAGACATTTGAAATTCCGGCTAACGGCACAGTACGTGTAACCGATGCTGCGGGTACAACTTTACTCGAACACAGTGTTGAAAAAGGTGATATCTGGCGCATGTGCCAGACTAAAGATTTACCTGTTCAGGACTGGGTTAAACTTGCCGTTAATCGTGCGCGTTTAACAGGACAACCGGCTATTTTCTGGTTAGATGAAAAGCGTGCCCATGATGCCCTGTTAATTACTAAAGTAGAAACCTATCTTAAAGATCATGATACTAATGGATTAGATATTCGAATCATGTCGCCGTTTGATGCAACGCTATATACTTTAGATCGCGTGAAAGCAGGAGAGAATACAATTTCTGTTAGTGGAAATGTATTGCGTGATTACTTAACGGATTTATTCCCTATTTTAGAGCTGGGCACCAGTGCCAAAATGTTATCCATTGTGCCTTTGCTTGCAGGTGGTGGTTTGTTTGAAACAGGTGCCGGTGGTTCTGCACCGAAACATGTAGAGCAAGTATTAAGCGAAAATCATTTGCGTTGGGATTCACTGGGTGAGTTTTTAGCACTGGCAGTTTCGTTAGAAGATTTAGCACAAAAAACAAAAAGTGAAAAAGCCAAAGTATTGGCAGCAGCTCTAGACAAAGCCAATAGCCAGTTTTTAAATAATAACAAGTCACCTTCACGTAAGGTTGGAGAGTTAGATACACGCGGCAGTCATTTTTACCTGGCGATGTACTGGGCACAAGCACTGGCTGAACAGGATGAGGATAGTGAATTAAAAACTATTTTCACCCCGGTTGCTGAACAGCTTACTAAAAATGAATCAAAGATTATTGACGAGTTAAATAGCGCACAAGGTAAGTCAGTGGACTTCGGTGGTTACTATCGTCCTGATAAAGAACTTGTTTCACAGGTTATGCGTTCAAGTACTACATTAAATGCCATTATTGATGGTTTAAATTAATCACAATAACTATTTAATCAGGATATTTAATTCTCTCTCCCGTTGGGAGAGGGTTAGGGTGAGGGAGTATAATTTATCACCCCACCCTGGCCCTCCCCTTGAAGGGGAGGGAACAAAGCATATATAAATTATTTACATAATATAGAGAAAGAATAATGGGCAGAGCATATCAAAATCGTAAAGAATCAATGGCGAAAACATCTGACGCAAAAGCGAAGGTGTATTCAAAATATGGCCGTGAAATTTATGTAATAGCAAAAAATGGTGGTACTGATCCAAATGGCAATTTGTCTTTACGCCGTATCATTGATAACGCTAAAAAAGATCAGGTGCCAGCACATGTTATTGAGAAAGCCATTAAAAAGGCCGAAGGCGGCGCAGGTGAAGATTTTGTCCCGGCACGCTACGAAGGTTTTGGTTCTGGTGGTTTTAATGTGATTGTAGACTGCCTGACAGATAATGGCACTCGTACCTTTAATGATGTTCGTTTATGTTTCAATAAGTGTAATGCTAAAATTGGAACGCAAGGGACCGTTGCACATATGTTTGATCATCTTTCTGTTTTTGCTTTTAAAGGCGATGATGAAGATGCGATTTTAGAAGCAATGTTAGAAGCAGATGTTGATGTGACTGACGTTGAACTGGAAGATGGCACGATTACAGTGTTTGCACCACATACTGAATATAACAAAACAAGAACTGCATTAACGGCTTTATTGGGTGATGAAATTGAGTTTGAAGCAGATACCATTACCTTTATTCCGCAAGTGACTACAAAGATTAGCGGTGAAGATATTGAGTTGTTTGAAAAATTCATGGACATGTTAAACGACAATGATGACGTGCAAAACGTTTATCATAATGCTGAAATGTAAACTAATAATAGATCACGAAGCATGTCTAAACTATTAAAAGAATGGTTTCCCTCCCAGGCAACTATTGATGTCATTAAATTAAATGGTATTAATGATGAACATATTGCCAGGACTGTTGAATATTTAAATAATGAAACAGATTTGAATAATATTGATGATCTCGATGGTTACGATAACTGGAATTCATTTTTCATTATTTTTTGTATTAAAGCGCATAATAATGTCAATAGTGAATAAAATTAGTACTGAATAATTCAAATGGGCAGAAAGAAAAACGTCTATAGTATTTATGTTATCGATTTAGATAAAGATGTTCTGAATATAAAAAAAATTCGAGACAGTAATCCTGACTATATTGAAGACTATCCCTGTGTTTATGTTGGTCAAACAGCCAAATCCCCTGATGATCGGTTTGATCAACACAAAGCAGGCATTAAAGCCAACCGCTATGCGAAAAAATATGGTATTTGCCTTCGTTATAAACTTTTTGAGAAATACAACCCCATTGCAACTCGAAAAGAAGCGGAATATAAAGAAGCTTTACTAGGTGAGCACCTTCGTAAACGTGGTTTTGCTGTCTGGTGGAATTAATGTCAAAAAGCGAATTAGAAAAATATTATTTAGATACAACGTATTCAATTTTTATAAATGAAAAACAGTATGATATTAAAATTGGAAAACTACTTCCATATGTAATAAAAAATCTTCTGGATAAAGAAAAATCAGCGGTAATATTAACCGCCTGGAATCCCCGAAGTGAATTATTATCTTTGCAGGAAAATGAACAACGAAACAGGAAGTTAAATTCAACGCTTAAAGATAATAATTACAGAGTTTTTAGTGCCCTTGGACAGGGGAAAGATTTATCTTATAAATTATGGCCGGCTGAAAAGAGTTTTTTAGTTCTCGGTATAACAAAAGAAGAAGTTGAGAAAATCGCAGTTGATTATGGACAATATGCTTACGTGTGGCTTGAAGCAGGGAAGCCGGCATCGCTTATGTTTTCTCGTATTTGGTTGTCATTAAGAACAGAGTGACGTAATTTTGTGATGAATACATCCGGGTAGTTAATTATCCCCCGGAAACTGGAGGTTGTGATGGCAAAAATGGATAAAGACAAACTGGACAAGGTAGTTGCTGATGCGAGGCGTG
>CAZZIS010000025.1:0-5626 GCA_964654445.1 uncultured Thioalkalispiraceae bacterium | reverse complement strand
ATGGCAAAAATGGATAAAGACAAACTGGACAAGGTAGTTGCTGATGCGAGGCGTGCCAGTGAAGAGCGTGATAAAGGTTATCGTGAACAAGCGCTAAAGATGTACCCACATATTTGTGGTCGTTGTAGTCGCGAGTTTAATCATAAAAATTTAAGTGAGTTGACGGTGCATCACCGTGATCATGATCATGACAATAATCCATCTGATGGCAGTAACTGGGAATTGTTGTGTATGTATTGCCATGACAATGAACATCAACGACAGTTAGAAGCGCATATGGGGAACAGTTCTATTTCAGAGTCTAAAGGAAACACAGCCACACATAATCCGTTTGCGGATTTGAAGTCGATGTTGAAGAACAAAGAGTAGGCTGTAGGTTCTGAACCCGGTAATATTGCAGTAGATTCTGTGATAATGCTAAATGACTGCAAATTCAATATTATATTAAAAGTTGTTAGGAGAAAACAATAATGGCCGAAGTATCAATAAGCATCGATGTTTCAGATATGGAAAAAGCTATCTTGTTTTATACAAAGGCATTAGATTGCACCGAGCTTCGAGTAGGATCTGATACAACGAAATTAAGTGCTGATAATGTGAATATATTTTTACTAAAAAAAGAGCCCGAATCAAATCCACTTATTACTGGAACTTCTTCACGTAATTATGATCGGCATTGGACACCGGTTCACCTGGATTTTAATGTTTCTGAAATCGATAAAGTAGTATCTTTAATACAAGAATTTGGAGGAGTGCATGAAGGTTCTGAATCAGGTGATTGGGGGGCTGTTGCGTTCTGTGCAGATCCTTTTGGGAACGGGTTTTGTTTATGTCAGATAGAAAATTAATGTAATAATGAAAACTCGCTTAACAAATAGAGCTCCAGCAGACAATTCAAAGAGGCACTTGTTTTGCATTCGCAAAAAAGTACCACTTTGAATTGCCATAAACATAGCGTTATGCAAAACAATTAGTAGGAATGTGATATGGGATTATCTCGACATTATTTTAAAGATAACAATTTTTTGTTGACTAAGGTTTCTGGTGATATTAATGGAAAAATTCTTATGCAATATATAATCGACACGAATAAAGAAACTGATGGGATATCTAACCTTAAGGAACTTGCAGATTGTAGAGAAATAACGAGCGTGAAATCATTATCTACACAAATAATATCGGATAGTGCAGAAAGTGAAACAAATAAGCCCGGGAGTAAATTAGCTCTACTTGTACCAAAAGATTCAGATGTGATATATGCAATGGCAAATGCTTACAGAATGTTCGCTGAAGACCATCGTGAATCTGTTAAAATATTTAAAGAACTTGAAGAGGCTCTGAGCTGGCTATCCGGTAGTGATCAAGAGGCAGAGTCTTTATGTGCCCTGGTAAAGAGTGCATAAAAAATAGCTCCAGCGAACAATTTAAAGCTGTACCTATTTTGCATTCACAAAAACATACCCCTTTAATCAGTGCTGAGCAAGACGTTAGCTTTTTTTGCAGGTAATAATTTTCCCATTCACATCTTTACTTTCATCATTCATCAAATATAAATAAGAATCCATAATTTCTTCAGCGGCAGGTACCGTCATTGGGTTTTCACCTGGATATACCAGGGCTCGCATACGCGTTCTTACTCTGCCAGGATCAATGCTGTTAACCCTGATAGGTGTTTTCAGCTCGAGTTCATCAGCAAGAATTTCCATCAAATTGTCTGCGGCCGCTTTTGTCACACCATACGCACCCCAGTAAGCACGACCTTGATGTGCAACACTTGAACTTGTAAAGACCATGGACGCTGATTGAGATTTATTTAATAAAGGAATCATGGCTTGTGATAACAGGAAGGGGGCGTGTAAATTAACCTTAACGATTCGCTCCCATAAAGTGTTATCAAACTGAGAGATGGGACTTAAGCCTTCAAACATAGCTGCGTTATGCAATAAGCCATCCAGATGTCCAAATTCATTTTCAATGGTATGCGCTAATCCTGCATAGTCATCTGCGCTAGCCTTTTCAAGGTTTAAAGTGATAATAGCGGGTTGTGGATAGCCTGCATCAACGATTTCATCGTTAATAGCAATAATTTTCTTTTCAGTCTTACTTAACAAAATAACCGTTGCTCCATATTTGGCATATGTTTTAGCTGCAACAGCACCAATGCCATCACCTGTACCGGTAACAAGAATGATTTTGTCTTTAAGACAGTTGGCTTGAGGTTTGAATTCAGTTGGGATTGTGATTAATTCATTCATGGTGTTTTTATCTTTTATATAATTAAATTAGCCGCAGCCAGTCCACTGCGAACTGTGCCTTCTAATGTTGCTGGATAGTGAGTGTCAGTATAGTCACCCGCAAGGTATAAACCTTTTACATCCGTTGTATTGTCTGGACGAATATCATTGATGTTGACTGTGGATGCAAAGGTTGCTCTTTTTTCACGTATAACAAATGATTTCATTATTGCAGGTTTGTTTGTAAGGAGTGGAGCAATTTCATTATGAACAGTTTGTGTAAGTGTATCATCATCCATCAACATATGTTTACCATTACAGCTGATTACAACACTGATTAGTCCGGCTTGCTGGCAGAAATTTCCGCGATCAAAAACCCACTGACTTAATGTGCTGCTCATACCTATCATTGCCTGAGTAAGTTGTGTTTCTTCGGGGTATTGCAAATAGACGGTAACAATAGGTTCGTAATTAAACTGTTCTATATTTTTACTGACAGGGGCTAGTGCGGAATGTTCAGTGATGAGTTTATTCAGGTTTTGCGGCGCCGTTGCAATAATGACGTTAGAAGCTTTTACTTTTTGTATTTCACCATCAATATTAGCCGTTACAGATTCTACTTTATCATTGTTTATATTGATTTTTTCAATGCGAGATTTTAAATGAACTTTTGCGCCGTGATTTTCCAGGTATCTTATTGCTGCATCAGGAAAAAGAGATGATAAATCTGTAACAGGTAACAATAAGTCTGCATCTTTTCTTTTATTGGTGAATGCATCTTTAAATACATTCATAAAGATGTTTGCCGAGGCATCTTTAATCGGGGTGTTCATGGTCGAAAGACACAAGGGTTCCCATAATTGTCGGATTAATATATCTGTTTGTTGGGTGAGTTGGAATAAGTCTTCGACAGAAATATCTTCTCTTAGTTGGTAGTTGTTTTTTTTAAGGTATGAGCCAAATTTAATTGCGGCAATACGATCATTAAATTTCAATCCTTTTGCAGTCATTAAAGCGTAAATCAAATGTAGTGGCGCGGGTAATGGTGGTGCTTGTAAAACAAGTTTTATTTTATCTACAACAGTCAGCAATAACGGTAAACGTTTTAGTGAAATTTCGGTATTAATACCGACCGTTTTCATTAAATCAAGACATTCGGTGTATGCACCAATTAAAAGATGTTGGCCGTTATCAACTACTAACTTATCAAAACTAACTGCGCGTGCTCGTCCACCTGCTTGTTTTGCAGATTCGAACATGGTGACTTTATGTCCCTGTTCAGTGAGTTTTACTGCAGCGGCAAGGCCTGCCCAACCTGCACCAATAATAACGATAGGTTCGGTGGTCATGTCGTTTTATATTTCCGATAAGACCACCATTCTTTGAACAAGGTTTTAAGAGCGATGATGAATTTTCGTAATGCTGGAATAACTATTTTGTGCTTTAATACTTGTAGCTGGTCTGATTCCATTTCGTTTAAGGTGTTTTCGTAAATGGCCGCCATGATGGTTCCGGTTTTTTGGTTGTAGCGATCCTGAACAGGTAAAGTATCAAAAGCATCCCGGTAATATTGATGGGCACGTTCAGCATTGAAGCTTATCAACTTGTGAAATGATTCTGAATTATCTCGTTTGAATATTTGTGCTTCAGTAACACCAAATTCTTCAAGTTCATCAAGTGGTAAATAAAGACGGTTTCGCAAGGAATCTTCATAAACATCACGAATAATGTTTGTCAGTTGTAAAGCCAGCCCCAGTTTTTTTGCATACTCTAATGTTTTTGGATCTTTATAACCAAAGATACTGGCTGAGAGTAAACCGACAACACCTGCAACACGATAACAGTATAAATTGAGTTCTTCAAAATTGGCAAAACGAACTTTTTCAAGATCCATTTCCATGCCATCTATAATTTCCAGAAAGTACTTTTTTTCAAGATTAAAATTTTTAATGGAGGAGGATAAAGCCTGTGTGACCGGGTGATTTGCTGAGCCAGTAAACAGAGACTCAATTTCTGAACGCCACCACTCTAATTTAACAAGTTTAATCTTGTTATCCATTTCAGCATCGGCAATGTCATCAACCTCACGACAAAATGCATAGAGCGCCGTAATCGCAAGGCGTTTTGTTTTAGGTAAAAACAAAAAACTATAATAAAAGCTGGAACCACTTTTAGCTGTTTTGTTCTGGCAATATTGTTCTGGGGTCATAGGGGACTTTGAGTAATTTAATGAGATTATTTTACCGTCAAGACGCCAAGAACGCCAATGAATATAATTTTTAAATGTAGGTCAGACTTCAGTCTGACGTCATATTATGACTGTGGAATATTTTATATAGTTTGAAAGGGAGGTAAGTTTGGTCAGTTTAATAATAAGAAAATTGCGTTATTGATAAGCATCGCGTCAGACTAAAGTCTGACCTACCGAGAGGTGGTTTATTTCGCCCTTATTGCTTTCCATATTACCCAGCCAATATCCCATTTGCTTAATCGAGGCCGACTAAAAACATCATCATATTGCTGGTTGAGTTTATACAAAATTCGAGAACCACCCATGATGGTCATACGCAATTCTAGTCCCATACGACCTTTTAGGACTTTACCGAGCGGGGCGCCGGCTTGCATGAGTTTAACGGTACGGCGGATTTGAAACTCAATAAGCTTACGTGTGGCGGGATTGGTGAGTTTATTGCGAATATCCTCTTCAGTGACACCAAACTGCACCATTTCATCTTGCGGCAAATAAATGCGATTACTTTCTTCTAAATCCTGACTAATATCCTGTAAAAAATTGGTTAATTGTAGTGCGCTACAGACTGCATCTGAATATCCCAGATTTTTCGGGGAGGCAGCGTTATTCAAATGGAGTAATAAGCGTCCCACCGGATTGGCTGAATAGCGGCAATATTCCATGACCTCACCAAAGTTGGCGTAGCGCTCTTTGCTCACATCCATTTTGAAGGCGGTGAGTAAATCGTGAAAAAGTGAAATAGGTAAATCATGTTGTTGAATGACATCGGCAAGTGCAATAAACGTGGTGTCCGTAATAAGGCTGTCATCAACCGTTTTTTCCTGTTCAATGAGGTCAAGTTTATTGCCAAAGTCAGTTAATGCAGTAATACGTTCATCATCACTGAGCTCGCCTTCATCCGCAAAATCATCCGCACGACGGGCAAAGGCATAAATAACGGCGATGGGTCGACGTAATTGTTTGGGTAACAGACGTGATGCCACGGGGAAGTTCTCATAATGAGATTGCGCCATCTGTAAACATTCCGCATAGGCATTTTCTAGTATTTCTTTATTCATAAGTGGGGTATTCTACGGCTACACTTTAGGTCATACAAATTTAAATGGTTGTGAATTATGAAAACAATAAAAATGCTTGTGAT
>CAZZIS010000024.1:12568-35731 GCA_964654445.1 uncultured Thioalkalispiraceae bacterium | reverse complement strand
TCAGGAAGTTGAAATGGAGCTCTCCCAGGAAGCCCTGGAGAAAGTAGTCAGCCAGTTAAATGCTTACATTCAAAATACACAACGCGATGTTGATTTTAGCGTCGATGATGCAACCGGACGTGTTGTGGTGAGAGTGGTTGATTCAACAACGGAGGAAGTGATACGCCAGATACCATCAGAAGAGATGCTGGCAATCTCCCGACATTTATTAGAAAGTCTGGAATCTGAACAACCCAAAGGATTTCTAATAGAGCTGAAGGCATAAATTGGTATTGAACTTGCATTCTTCAATAATAAAGACCGGTTATGGCAACATAGCCGGTCTCTTATTTAATTAGCGTAATATCAAATTACGAATATCTGGAGAACGAGGAAATAATGCCCACGATAACTGCAACAAATTCAGGTTCAGGACTCGATGTTCGAAACCTTGTTGATCAGCTTGTTGCAGCAGAAGGTGGTCCCGTAACTTCACGACTTGATCGTAAAGAAGTTAATCTTCAGGAAGGATTAACAGCAATAGGTACCTTTAAAGGCGCTTTACTCGATTTTCAGGCTTCATTAGCACCTTTACGTAAGGACGAAGCATTTAAATCCATCAAGGCAAGTTCTTCTAATGAAGAAAAATTTACTGTTACAGCAGAAAATAATGCAATAACCGGTTCATACCGTATTGAAATATCACAACTTGCACAATCACAAAAGTTAAAATCACAATCGTTTGAATCTGAATTCGATGCAATTGGCACAGGTACAATCAAGATTGAATTTGGTGAAGTAAATAGCGTATCAAATTCTTTTGATGTTAATGGCAAAAGACCTTCGCAACATATTGAAATAGACGAAGAGAACAGTTCTTTACGTGGTATTCAGCAGGCTATAAATGAGGCTAATGCCGGGGTACGTGCCAGCATTATAAATGATGGAACAGGCTATCGACTTATTATTAATTCAGAAAAAAGTGGAGTAGAAAATAGTTTGCGTATTTCTATTTCTGATGATGATGTAAATGATGATGATCTTTTTGGTTTATCATTGCTTGCTTATAACCCGGTGGCTGTTGCCAGGGCAGGAGAAGAGGTTGCAACAGGAAAAAATCTTGAAGAGGCATCGGTTGCAAAAAATGCCTTATTCAGTATTGATGGAATCAATATCTCAAGTAGTCAGAATGAAATTAAAAACAGCATACCGGGCCTAACATTAAATATTAAAAAAATAACTGATGAGAGTATTGAATCTTTTACAATAGAAAAAGAAACCTCTGGCATTAAAAAATCCATACAATCTTTTGTTAGCAGCTATAACGAATTAATGTCAACTGTCTCAACCTTAACCGGATTTGATTCTGAACTGGAACAAGCTGGTCCTCTTTCGGGGGATGCGGCGATACGGGGAATAATTGAACAAATCAGACGGCGGTTATCAACTTCATTTAATGGCATAAATGAAAATCTGACTTCACTTGCAACTATTGGAATTGATAGTAGTCGGGATGGCTCGTTAAATTTAAATGAGTTTAAACTTGATAGTGCTCTCGAAAACCATGCTGATGAAATAGCACATTTATTTTCCGCTGCAGTTTCAACATCAGATGCAAAAATTCGTGTTACAAGTGAAAAAATACCTGCAACAGACGGTGTATTTAAAATTACGATAAATCAAATTCCAAAAAATGGTTCTTTTACAGGGGAAATGTTACCTAAATACCCTGACAATATTTTTGATCTGCCTGAAAAAATAATATTAAATATTGATGATGTTGCAACAAGAGAAATAAAGCTTGTACCACGCAGTTATGAATCAGGCAGAGAATTTGCAGCAGAGTTACAGCGTGTGATTAACCAGGATACAAATTTATTACAAAATGATAAATCAGTAACGGTAAGTTATATTAATAATGCGCTAAAAATTACTTCAAACAGTGTTGGACTCGCTTCAGGAGTCGCTGTGATTTCACTTAGCCAGAATTTATCTTCTCTTACGGGGTTATTTAAAGGGCAGGGTGAACAGGGTAGTGATTTAAAAGGAAATGTAAATGGTTATGACCTGACAGGTGAAGGTACCAGGCTTAAATTAGAAGGTACCTTAAGAGGTATAGTTCTGGATATAAGTGGTAATCAAACGGGCCCACGAGGGGAGATGACGGTTACGAATGGCGTCGCTTCTATATTAGATGAGTTAACCAATAGTTTTTTGGCAAACAATGGTTTGCTTGATGTACGGATAGATGGTTATAACTCAAAAATTAAGAATATTGGTAAACAGCGTGATGATTTAGTGAGAAAACTTGAAGTTTCTGAGCAAAGATACCTAAAGCAATTCTCAAATCTGGACGCTATGTTAGGTAAGATGCGAGCAACAAGTAGTTTTTTAGCAGAGAAACTTTCTACACTTCCTGGTGCAAGAAAGAATTAATGCAGACAAAGAGAAGTAATAAAAGATAACAGAACATAAAAGAGTATAGGAGTTAACTTATGAACATGGCAAAAATGCATAAAGCTGTACAGCAGTACAATAGAGTAGGTGTTTCCTCTAGTGTTGAAGCGGCGAGTCCTCATAGACTGATTGAAATGTTAATGAGTGGTGCACTGGAAAAAATTGCTTTTGCTAAAGGGTATATGGAACGCGGTAATATTTCTGAAAAAGGTGGAAATATTAGTTGGGCTATCTCTATTGTTGAGGGCTTACGTGCCAGTCTTGATTTAGACACAGGTGGTGAAATTGCACAAAACCTTGATGACCTCTATGATTATATGACACGTCGTCTTGCACGAGCTAATGTTGAAAATAACCCGGATATTCTTGATGAGGTTTCTTCCTTAATGAGTTCAGTTAAAAATGCCTGGGAGCAAGTTCCTGCTGAGTTGGACGAACATGGTATGCATAAAGCAAATATCACTAATAATAGTCAAGAAAAAACTCTGTGATATCAGGTTATGAATAAAAACGTTCAATATCTATCACCTGATCATTATGCCAAGGTCGTTTTAAGATTAAGCAAAAAAATCGCTGAACTGGCACAATGCCAGCAGTGGCAATCCGCCAGAAAACTTGAAGCAGAACGTCATGCTGCGATGCTGGAATTATTTGCACATCCTGATATTAATGAAGCACTACCTTCTATGACGTCTATATTGCATGAAGTGATGAAGCTTGATGCGGAGGTCATTATTCAGGGTGAATCTGAATTACAACAAATATCAACTCGACTAAATGGCCTGGGTAAAGGTAAACGTGCGGTGAATGCTTATCTTAAAACCTAGTCAAATTTAGATTCACTCCAGCTTTTATTACTGTAGTAGCCTTTTATTCTCTCTATATATCTTTTCTCATTTTCTTTTCCTTTGCCTCTGTTTTTGTAGATATTTTTCATCAATACGTTGATTTATACCAGCAATTGTTACATGTTGGTAAACTCTGTTAAAACCAGCCCTTATTTACTGTCAATATTTTGACATCATCCGATTCGCTATCTAATATCTTGATTTATAAAGTTGTTTATAAATATTGTGTTTAATCTGTGTATTAGGGGTTTATATCTATGGTTCTGGGCGTCGTTAAAGATAAAAGTATTTTGGTTATAGAACCTGATTTGGATTCACGTATTAAGATAAAAGCTATTTTTGATTTCCTTGAATATGGTTCAATAACGTTCTGCAACTCTATCGAAGAAAACTCATTAAAAGAAGATCCCTATTTCATTGTTGTAGATAAGCTTGATGATGAAAATAAAATGCTTCATCAGCTAGATGCTGTTCATGAAAAATATGGAGAACGAATTCCGGTACTGGTTTTTTCTGATACTCTCCTTTCAACAAAAATTGAATCACTTATTACAGATACCCTGGATTTTCCCCCAACATTTAAAAATTTACGTATCGCTTTACAAAATATAAAAATGTTTTATCTTGAACGCAGCTCTGGTGAATCGAGCTCTTCTATTTTATTTCGTAGTTTAGTTGGCATCAGTCAACCTGTTGCTAAGGTGCGTCAACTGATTGAGCAAGTGGCTGATTCTGAAGCTAATGTACTTATTCTTGGTGATTCAGGTTCAGGTAAAGAAGTGGTTGCGCGTAACCTGCATTACCATTCTGATCGCAGAGAAAAAACTTTTGTTCCTGTTAATTGTGGTGCAATTCCCCCTGACCTGCTTGAAAGCGAATTATTTGGTCATGAGAAGGGTGCCTTTACCGGGGCAATTAGTGCTCGCCAGGGGCGTTTTGAACTGGCAAATGGTGGAACGCTTTTTTTGGACGAGATCGGTGATATGCCATTAGCTATGCAGGTGAAATTATTGCGTGTTATTCAGGAGCGTGTATTTGAACGTGTTGGTAGTAATAAAAGTATTAAAGCAGACGTACGTATTATTGCAGCTACTCATCGTAATTTAGAACATGAAATAAGTGAAGGGCGTTTTCGTGAAGATTTATATTATCGTTTAAATGTTTTTCCTATTGAAATGCCTTCACTTTCTGATCGTGTTGAAGATATTCCTTTGTTGTTAGAAGAACTTATTGTTCGTATGGAAAACAACAAACGAGGTTCAATTCGTTTAACTCTCTCTGCGGTTTCAGCTTTACAACAATATGACTGGCCAGGTAATGTACGAGAGCTGTCTAATTTAGTAGAACGTTTATTAATTATGTTTCCCAATGGTGTTGTTGATGTGCATGACTTGCCTAAAAAATATCGTCAGGGTGTTGATGTTTCTGTCACAAGTAGTTCTTCGGAAAGGGTTACTCAAAATCCAGAGCTTCAGCAGCGGGTTGTTTCACATATTGTTGACCAGGATACAGGTCAGGATGTCTTGCCAGAAGAGGGTATGGATCTTAAAGCACACTTGTTAAATCTGGAGTCGAACCTGATTAAACAGGCATTAGACGATGCTAATGGTGTGGTTGCTCATGCTGCACAACGGCTAAATATGCGCCGTACAACACTGGTAGAAAAAATGCGCAAATATGGTTTACAACGTGTTGCTAACGCATCTTGAGTTAACATCTTAAAGTCTGAACTCTCCCCTTACAAAATTTAATCAGTACAATTATATAATTTCGTCATAATTTCTTCTAAAGTAGCGCCGATAATTTGACTCGTTAAAACAAAATAAGTAATAACCTACTGATATTAAACAGTTTTGAATTTTGGCGTAGTTCTTGCTCACTGTAAACCTGGCATTTTGATGTTTTTAAATGTTTCCTTGTCTACAGTAATGAGCACTCACTATGAAACAGATACAACAACAAATTTCTCAAGAGCAGACAGGTTCTGCTTCATTTCCCATGCAGGCTCAGGAATTACAGGATGCATTTGGTGCCTTTAATCAACTTTCTGCTCAGCTGACAGAATCATATCAACAACTGGAAGTCCGTGTTGCAGCTCTGACCAATGCATTAGAAACAGAACAAGATGAACGGATAAAAGAATTAACAGAAAAAGAACGGGTTGCCAGCCGTTTAGCCAGTTTATTACATGCATTACCGGGTGGTGTAGTCGTTATTGATGAAAGTGGCAAAGTACAGGAACACAATCCCGCTGCAGAATTATTATTAGGACAACCATTATTGGGTTTACCCTGGTCTGACATCATTCAGCGTTCATTTGCACCACGCAGTGACGATGGGCATGACATTTCATTAGTTGATGGTCGTAAAGTTAATATATCAACTTGTCCACTTGGCTCAGAACCTGGTCAAATATTATTAATTACCGACGTGACAGAAATACGTTATTTACAGGATCGTATGGGTCAACAACAACGCCTGGCTGCTATGGGTAAAATGGCTGCTTCGCTCGCACATCAGATTCGCACTCCTCTTTCTTCAGCATTACTTTATGTATCCAATCTTAAGCGTCAGGTTTTGTCCGATGAGGACCGTTTTGTTTTAACAGAAAAAATGACTTCACGTTTACGTCATCTTGAACAGTTAATTGAAGATATGCTGATGTATTCACGAGAAGGAAAAGTAGCAGAAGAATTTTTTTCAACTCAAACCTTACTGGATGAGCTTCACCAGGGTTTGCAACCTCAGCTTGAAATAACAAAAACAAGTTTTATTGCGGTAAATGATGCGAAAAACCTCATGCTTCAGGGTAATCGTCAAATGCTATTAAGTGCCTTAACTAATCTGGCAATGAATGCCATGCAGGCAATGAAAGAGGGTGGAAGAATAGAAGCAGTGATAACGAAAGATAATAACGATGTTTGTATTTCATTAAAAGATAATGGTCCGGGTATTCCACCTGAATTACAAGAACAAATTTTTGATCCTTTTTATACCACACGTACTCAAGGTACCGGGCTTGGATTAGCTGTGGTTCAGGCAGTTGCAAAGGCTCATGGTGGTGATGTGCAGATTGAATCAACAGCTGGTAATGGCTGCATTTTCAAAGTAACGCTACCACTTGAAAATAATAAAGTCAGAGAGACGATACAAACGGCAGATGATGTATTAACAACAGAATTTAAAAGTCAGCAAATAGCTTAAAAGAAAAGAGAGGAAATCTATGAATAATTCATCAATATTAGTCGTTGAAGATGATCAAGCATTAGCTGAAGCATTACAGGATACTTTAGTAACAGCAGGATATGACGTCATTATGGCTGAACATGGTCGTATGGCATTAACCCAGCTGGAAACAAATACGGTAAATTTAATTATTAGTGATATTAATATGCCGCAAATGAATGGTGATGTATTACTTAAGCGAGTGAAAACACTTTATCCTGATATCCCCGTTATGCTGATGACTGCATATGGCACTATCGAACAAGCTGTTGATGCAATGCGTGATGGTGCAGTTGATTATATGGTTAAACCTTTCGAGGCTGAAGTCTTAATTAATATGGTTAGCCGTTATGTCGGTGAGTCAGGTGAAGACACGGATATGATCACGGTTGATAGTGCATCCAGTGAGTTAGCTGCTATAGCTAAACGCGTTGCGGACAGTGATGCCACTATTATGATTACAGGTGAAAGTGGTACAGGTAAAGAAGTATTAGCACGTTTTATACACAAAAATTCACCACGTGCAGAGCAGCCTTTTGTTGCTATTAACTGTGCGGCTATACCTGAAAACATGTTAGAAGCAACTTTATTTGGCTATGAAAAAGGTGCATATACCGGCGCGTATAAAGCGAGTTCAGGTAAATTTGAGCAAGCGCAAGGTGGAACAATCTTACTGGATGAAATTTCAGAAATGGATGTTGGCCTGCAGGCTAAATTATTGCGTGTTTTACAGGAGAAAGAAGTTGAACGTTTAGGTGGCAATAAAATAATCGAACTTGACGTACGTGTGTTAGCAACTTCAAACCGTGATATGCAAGAAGTTGTTGCTGATGGCAAGTTTAGAGAAGATCTTTATTATCGATTAAATGTTTTTCCCTTACATTTATTGCCTTTGAGTGAACGTCCGGATGACATTATTCCCCTGGCGAAAAAATTATTAGAAAAACATGCATTAAGCTCACACCGTGCAATCCCTGAATTGAACGATGAAGCAGCACAAAAATTAGTTGAATATTTATGGCCAGGCAATGTACGTGAATTGGATAACGTCGTGCAACGCGCATTGATTCTGCAGTCGGGTGACAATATTCTGGAAAATGATATTCATTTTGAAGCTGCTAGAAAAGCAAAACCTGCACTTAAGGTTATCACTAAAAATATATTAGTAGATGAATCTGACAATAGTAGTAATACAGATTCGTTGACCGGGGATCTCAAACAACGAGAATGGAACTTGATTCTAGGTGCAATTAAAACGGCTAAAGGTAGTCGTAAAATGACAGCTGAAAAACTAGGTATTAGTGAACGCACATTACGATATAAATTGGCTCGCATGCGTGATGCGGGTATTACTGTGCCGGATTCTTCGAATCAAAATGTAGGTTGAATATAAAGGCTGGCTTGAAAACTGCATACAGTATATAGAGCAGCTGAAAAGATAAGTACTGACAAAAGAATGACGCAAGACAGATATACCACGAATTAATATAGAGAAGGCACGAAAAATGAACAATACTATTAATCCAGATACTTTATTAATGCAAATGCGTGCAATGGCATCACAAGCCCAGGGCAAGTCTGCGGAAACAAGTAGTGCAGCAGGGCAAGCTGATTTTTCAGACATACTGAAACAGTCGGTAGATAAAGTTAATGAGACTCAAATGGATAGTAAAAAATTAGCTGATGCTTTTCAGGCTGGTGATCCAAATGTGCAGGTATCTGAAGTGATGGTGGCGTTACAAAAATCAAATGTTTCATTTCAAGCCATGTTACAAGTAAGAAATAAACTGGTCAGTGCATACCAGGAAATTATGAACATGCAAGTTTAGGTTTCTTTTAGTCATTAACTTTTAAAATTATAGCGTGAGAAAAATATGGACCTAGTAAAAGCCGAGAATGTCAGTGCTCCATTTCAGGGCATGGCGGCAATGCCTATTATTCGGCAGTTAGGATTATTAATCGGTCTAGCCGCAAGTATTGCTTTAGGCATTGCTGTTGTTTTATGGATGAGAACACCTAATTACACCATGTTACCCGGTCAGTTATCCGGGCAAACATTAAATGACGTTATTAGTGTACTGGAGAGAAACAATATTCGATATAACGTTGATCCCTCTACCGGTTCAGTAATGGTAGATTCAGCAAAAGTAAATGAAGCAAAATTAAAATTGGCATCTGAAAATCTTAGCCTTAACTCAGGCCATGGTTTTGAGATGGTTGAAAAAGACCAGGGATTTGGTACCAGTTCTTTTTTACAAAAAGTGCGTTATCAGCGAGCTCTTGAAGGTGAGTTAGCACGCACAATTACTTCAATGCGTTCAATACAATCTGCACGAGTGCACCTGGCATTGCCAAAAGAATCTGCTTTTATTCGTAATAAACGTGAAGCATCTGCCTCAGTTTTTATCAATTTGGTACCTGGTCACAGTATAGAAAAAAATCAAATAGCAGCAATTACAAATCTTGTTGCTTCCAGTATTTCTAATCTTAAAACCAGCCAGGTAACAATTGTTGATGATAAAGGGAAGTTATTATCCAGTGTTGAATCTGCTGAAATGATGGGTTTAACGACTTCTCAATTAGAATATACGCGTAACATTGAACAAACATATGTCAGGCGTATTGAACGTATGTTAAATCCTATTGTCGGCCTGGGTAATGTACGTGCACAAGTGACAGCAGAGATTGATTTTACGCAAACAGAATCAACACAAGAGAAGTTTACTCCGGATTTGTCTGCAGTTAGAAGTGAACAAAGCAGTGAAGAGCTATCTCAGGGTTCAAGTATGGGTGGTATTCCGGGTGCTTTAAGTAACCAGCCACCAGCAAATGCAACGGCTCCACAGCAAGCAAATCAACAAACTACAACAACAAAACAAGGTTCAAACAGAACAAGTCGGCGTAGCACTAAAAATTATGAACTCGATAAAACAATTAGTCATATTCGTAACCGTACTGGTGCTGTTATGAGTTTATCTGTTGCAGTTGTATTAAATAATAAAGTTGTGGCTGCAACAACAAAAAAAGATAAAGGTAAAAACAAAGTCGCTAAAAGCCTTCCATACACTCAACAGGAACTGGAACGGATAACGACCCTGGTTAAGGAAACAGTCGGTTTTAATACTGTAAGAGGTGATTCAGTAAAGATTATTAATGTTCCGTTTACAAAGATTGAAATTGAAGCTTTACCGGAAGAAGCGATTTATGAGCAAGCCTGGGTGTGGGAAATAGCAAAACAGGTGCTTGGTGCATTAGTGGTCTTGTTTATGATATTTGGTATTTTAAAGCCCGTCATGAAAAATCTTGCAATCAGGCCTCCTGTGACAAGAATTATTTCAGAAAATGGTGAAGAACTTGATGAAGATCAACTAAGCTTAAGTGGAGAAGAGAACCGTAAACGTTTAGCAAAAGTTGCAAGTTATGAAGAAAACTTACAAATGGCTCAATCACTCGCATCACAAGAACCAAAACGAGTTGTCCAGGTTGTTAAAAACTGGATGAATGAATAAAAATTAAAGTAGTATAAATATGGCAGAAGAAAAAACACCTACATCATACAGCGGCATTGAGAAAGCCGCTATTTTATTACGCAGCCTGGGTGATAAAGAAGCAGCAGAAGTGTTAAAGCTAATGGGACCTAAAGAGGTTCAGAAAATAGGCGAAGCCATGGCTGCTATGACTAATGTTAATCGTGATGCACTGGATGGCGTATTATCCACTTTCCATGACATGGTTGAAGAACAAACAGAACTTGGAGTAGGTAATGAAGACTATCTTCGCAGTGTTTTAGTTAATGCATTAGGTGAAGACAAAGCCGGTAATATTATTGATCGCATTTTAATGGGACATAATGCCAAAGGTCTGGAAACATTAAAATGGATGGAACCCAGAGCAGTAGCAGAAATCATTCGCCTTGAACATCCTCAAATTATTTCAATTATTCTTTCCTACCTTGAAAGTGATCAGGCAGCAGCAGTATTACAATCATTACCTGAGAATATGCGTACTGATGTATTACTTCGTATTGCAACGTTAGATGGAATTCAGCCAAGTGCATTATATGAGTTGGATGAAATGCTGGAAAAACAGTTTTCCGGTAATACAGATTCAATTAAGTCTTCTGGTGTTGGTGGTTTAAAAACTGCAGCAAATTTACTTAACTTTATGGACTCCTCATTTGAATCATCCCTGATGGAGAGTGTTAAACAACAAGATGAAGAAATTGGCGACAAGATTCAGGACTTAATGTTTGTCTTTGATAACTTAATGGACGTAGATGATCGTGGTATTCAATCGTTATTAAGAGAAGTTTCATCTGAAAATTTAATTGTTGCTTTAAAAGGTGCAGATGAATCAGTGAAAGAGAAAATACTTAATAACATGTCAAAACGTGCAGCAGAAATGTTACGTGAAGATCTTGAATTGAAAGGCCCCGTGCGCGTAAGTGAGGTTGAATTGGCACAAAAAGAAATATTAACGATTGCTCGTCGCATGGCAGAAACAGGTGAGATTAATTTAGGTGGTAGTGGTGGCGATGACTACATCTAAAATTATAGAATCAGATGATATAACCAGTTATGAGCGTTGGCAATTGCCGCGTGTTAATGGAGCAAGAATATTTTCGTCTGCTGCAGATGAATTAGATGATATTCAAAAGAAGGCTTATGACGAAGGTTTTTCATTAGGTCAAAAAGAAGGTTATGAACAAAAAGTACATGAAATAGAAAATAATGCAGCATCATTGTTTTCTATTATCGAATTATTAGCTGAGCCATTGAAAAATATTGATGACGATATTGTTAATCAACTTGCACAATTATCCATGAGTGTTGCTAAACAGGTTATTCGTCGTGAATTACATACTGAAGAAGGAGAAATAGTTGGTATTGTACGTGAAGCCATGAATGCATTGCCTGCAAGCACACGAAAAATAACTCTAAATATTCATCCTGATGATGCAGAATTAATTTGCAATGCTTTTTCCTTAGGTGATGAGACTGAATCTGATGAGCTACGTTGGAAAGTTGTTGAAGATCCAATAATCTCACGTGGCGGCTGTAAAATTTCGAGTGAAAACTCAACGATAGATGCTACCGTTGAAGGCCGTTTAAACAGAATTATTAATACTTTACTTGGTGACGAGCGTGAGTCAGATGAATAACTCTTATTATTCAACTCATAATCAAACATGGAAAGTACAATTATCACAAATTCAATCACGTATCGATCAGGTTGAATCGGTTGTCGTTGAAGGTCGTCTAAACCGAATGATAGGTTTAACTCTTGAAGCCGTTGGTTGTCAGGCTGTTATGGGCTCAAGGTGTATAATTAAAAGTCAAAGTAGTAAGCCGGTTGAAGCCGAGGTAGTTGGTTTCTCCGGAGAAAAACTTTTTCTTATGCCAACAGGTAATATCCGTGGTATTCATCCTGATGCAACCGTTATTCCGACACACCAGATTTATGAAGCGCATGTCGGTGATGCTTTATTAGGCCGTGTACTTGATGGCCGTGGAGTGCCTATTGATGGCAAAGGCCCGCTGATCACAAATGAACGCCGTGCCTTAACCGGTGAACCTGTTAATCCATTGAAGCGTAAACCTATCAATGCACCACTTGATGTTGGTGTCCGTGCCATTAATAGTTTATTTACGGTTGGTCGTGGACAGCGCATGGGATTGTTTGCCGGTAGTGGTGTGGGTAAAAGTATGTTGTTAGGGATGATGACAAAATTTACCTCCGCTGATGTTATTGTGGTTGGTCTGATTGGTGAACGGGGACGTGAAGTAAAAGAGTTCATTGAAGATATTTTAGGCGAAGAAGGTATGCAACGTGCGGTTGTTGTTGCTGTTCCGGCAGATCAGCCACCAGTCATGCGTATGCATGGAGCTTACCAGGCCACCAGCATCGCCGAACATTTTCGTGATGAAGGTAAAGATGTTTTATTGTTAATGGATTCATTAACCCGCTTTGCTCAGGCACAACGTGAAATTGCTTTAGCCATTGGCGAACCTCCGGCAACAAAAGGTTATCCACCTTCTGTTTTTGCTCAACTTCCTCAGCTTGTTGAACGTGCTGGCAATGGTCAGGAGGGCGGTGGCTCAATCACCGCTTTTTACACAGTATTAACTGAAGGTGATGATCAACAAGATCCTATTGCCGATAGTGCACGGGCGATTCTTGATGGGCATATAGTGTTGTCGCGCGAACTGGCAGAGAGTGGACACTATCCAGCGATAGATGTTGAAGCATCAATTAGTCGTGCCATGAATGCGGTTGTTTCAGATGAACATTTATTTGCCGCACAAAAATTTCGCCAGACATATTCGGTTTATCAACAAAACAAGGACTTAATTAATGTCGGAGCCTATGCTGAAGGATCAAATCCAGAAGTGGATGAATCAATACGATTACATAGCAGTCAACAGGCATTTTTAAGACAGGACAGACAAGAAGCTGTTAATTGGCAAGATAGCTTGGAGCAGTTGGCAAGTATCTTGCAGAATTCTAATAGCGAGAGCGGAAATGAGCGGGCAGAAGAAAATGAAATTCCTTTGCTGGCTAATTTCTGAATATGACATTATTTTTTATTAACGAACATTACCAAGAAGATAAATAATCATGGCCTTGAAACGTTCACAACGCTTTAAACCCATTCACAATCTTGCGCAACAAAGTGAGGATGTGGCGGCACAAATGTTAGGAAAAATTCAACGTGAATTATCTAACCATCATTTAAAATTGTCAGAATTAATGAAGTATTATCAGGACTATACAACACGTTTTAATCAACAAGCTGAAAAAGGAATGAGTGCTAGCCAGGTTCAAAGTTACCAAAAATTTATATCACAACTTGAAGTTGCTATAACAGAACAAAAAAAACACATAAGTCGTACATCAGAAGCCTGTGATACCAGTCGTGCTAACTGGACTGTTGAGCGACAAAAAACACAAGTACTGGAAAAAGTTATAAGCCGTTATCAAAAACAGGAACAACAAATTCATAATCGACAGGAACAACGTCTTTCAGATGAGCATGTCGCGAATCGCTTCTGGCATAAAAAGAATTCTTAAACAGTAAAAAAATCAAAAGATAAGATCTTTAACCGCACAGACGCAAAGGTAAAAAGCTGTAAAATATTTTCTTTGCGTTCTCTGCGACTCTGCGGTGAATTCTTTAGATCTTCCATACTTTAATCACTCTTGGCATAACCCTTGCAATTTCTCTAGTTGGATAGATTTAATATGCGAGGACATCATGAGCGAACCAATACACGTTACGCAATCAGCTAATGCTGGTGCAGCCCAATCAAAGCTTTCATCACCTGAATCTGGTAATAACCCGGCATCTACCGACGATACAGAAGGTTTTACAGCTGTATTTGCCAGTTATGTTGAGTCTGACCCAGCCACAACAGAACAACGCCAGGATGAAGACCTGGCTGAATTACTAACCAAACTATTGCCGCAAGAGATGATCGAAGACGGCAATTCTTTGCCAGAGCAAGATAATGCTGTTATGTGGCAAGCTTTAATGCTGTTACAACCGGCTGAAAATGTAATGACAGATTCTGCTTCAAAGCAAATGCCATCTATCAGCTTATTAGACAGTCAGCAAAAACCTGTACTTAACCCATTAATGTTAAATCAGGATTATTTCAATAGCCTGGGTATGCAAAAGAAAGAACCTGGTACCTCTATTCCGGCTGGCCTTATGGCTAATGACATTACAGCGCAACTCGCAGCAGCACATTTTATTCCTGATTCAAAAGAATCTCTTTTATTAAATATCAATGAACAGTTAATTCCGTTGCAGGGAACCAGTTCAAATTTATCTCAGAGTTTAGCCGCAGTTGGTTTTGGTTCAGTAACACAAGCGGCTACAACGCAAACTCAAATGGCACCCCTTAATCTGGGACAAAATGCCTGGGAAACAAATTTAGGTTCACGTTTACAAATGTTAGTTGGACAGAATATACAAACAGCAGAAATCAGATTGGATCCACCTGAACTTGGTGCATTGGATATAAAAATCAAGATCACGAACGATATTGCAAGCGTCAATATAACCAGTCCACATGCACATGTTCGTGAAGCTATTGAAACATCGGTACCTAGATTACGGGAAATGTTTGAAGAAAGTGGATTGTCACTGGGTGACGTCAATGTTCGACAAGAATCATTTGCTCAGCAACAAGAACAGTCCGGGGATAATAAATTGACAGGGTTTGTTTCTAATAATGCTGAGAATAAAGAAGAGCAAATTCAGATAACCGGAAAGATTATAAGTAATAATATGCTCGATACTTATGCGTAAAAAAAGTGCGTGTAATAGAAGTTTGGACAATATCGTTTAAAAAAGCAAATAACTAAAGTATTTAAAAGTTTGGACGATTAATGAACTATATAAATTTAAAGTTCGTTAATGTGCTTTAAAAAGTAGGGTTGAAACTGAATTAATCAATCATGCAGCGTAAAAATTAACATAAACGTTAAAGTATTTAAAATAAAAAATGCATTCGGAGAATATTTAAATGGCGAAAATATTAGCGGTAGATGATTCTGCATCAATGCGACAAATGGTTGCATTTACACTTAAAAGTGCAGGACATGAAGTCATTGAAGCTGTCGATGGTGTTGATGCACTGGCAAAAGCAAAAGGGTTGAAATTAGATTTAGTTGTATCTGATGTCAATATGCCAAACATGGATGGCATAACGTTAATAAAAGAACTAAGAGCGATCGCTGATTTCAAGTTTACCCCCATGTTGATGTTAACAACAGAAAGTACCAGTGAGAAAAAAGCGGAAGGTAAAGCAGCAGGAGCTACTGGCTGGATTGTTAAACCGTTTAATCCTGATCAATTGTTAGCAACGGTCAATAAAGTGCTTGGTTAAAATAGGATAATAAAAATGTCTATTGATATGAGTCAATTTCTCGATACCTTTTATGAAGAAAGTTTTGAAGGTCTGGAGATAATGGAAACTGAACTGCTTGCTCTGGATGTTGGTGAAGCAGATAACGAAACAATCAATACAATCTTTCGAGCTGCCCATTCAATTAAAGGTGGTAGTGGTACTTTTGGTCTGAATGCGGTTGCTGATTTTACTCACGTTATGGAAACCTTGCTGGATGAAATGCGTGACGGAAAACGTGAGGTATCAGAAGAAGCGGTTAACTTATTATTAACGACGGTTGATGTTTTACGTGAAATGTTAACGGCATTACGTGAAAACTCTGAGTTAGATAGTGAACGCATTAAAGTTACTCATGATCAGTTAGAGGAATTACTCGGTGACTGCTCGTCAGGTTCTGCAAATCAACAAGCAGGAATTGAAACGGCTAAAGGTGTTTCTGCCACAATACAAGGCTGGCATATTAGTTTTTTTCCTCATTTGAATTTATTTAAAACCGGTAATGATCCAGTGAGAATTTTACGTGAACTTAAAACACTGGGTGAGCTTGAAGTAATAATTAATCCATCGGCACTACCTGAATTTAACAGTCTAGATCCTGAAGAAAGTTATCTTGGATGGGAACTTGAATTAAAAGGTGAAGTACCACGGGAAGCGATAGATGAAGTTTTTGCCTGGGTAGAAGACGAATGTGATTTAACCATTACAGCTATTGAATCTACAGCAGAAATTATACAAACAGTACCTGAAGCAGAAGAAAGACGTAAAGATGATCGTCGCACTACAGATAAAAGTCGACGCCAGGATAATCGTAGGCAAGCAAATTCAACAGGTGAAACAACCTCTATTCGGGTAGGTATTGACAAAGTTGATTCGGTAATCAACCTGGTTGGCGAACTCATTATTACTCAATCTATGTTAAGTACATTAGGTGAAAATTTTGATATGACTAAGGTCAATAGCCTTATTCAGGGTATGGAACAACTTGAATTAAACACACGTCAATTACAAGAAGAAGTTATGCGTATGCGCATGATGCCGATTAATTTTGCTTTTCAACGTTTTCCTCGTCTGGTACACGACATGAGTCAGAAAATGGGTAAGAACATTGAGTTAAAAATGACCGGTGAACAAACTGAACTCGATAAAACAGTTATGGAAAAAATTGGTGATCCGCTGGTGCATTTAGTACGCAACAGTCTGGATCATGGTATTGAAATGCCCGATAAACGTAAAGAAGTTGGTAAACCGGAAACTGCAATATTAGGTTTAAATGCTTATCACCAGGGCGGCAATATTGTTATTGAAGTGATTGATGATGGTGCGGGTTTGAATGAAGAGAAAATACTTGCTAAAGCCGTTGAGCAAGGTTTGGTTCACGCCAGTATAGAACTTGAGCCAGCCAGAATTCATGAGCTTATTTTATTACCGGGTTTCTCTACTGCTGATGAGGTAACTGATGTATCGGGTCGCGGTGTAGGGATGGATGTTGTGGTACGGAATATCAGAAGTTTGGGCGGATCACTAGAAGTCTGGTCTAAACCTGGAGAAGGAAGCAAATTTACTATTCGTCTGCCATTAACGTTAGCGATTCTCGATGGCCAAACAGTTGCTGTAGGTGACGAAGATTACATTATTCCACTTATTTCTATTATTGAATCAATCCAGCTTAAGTCCGACATGTTGAATGTTGTTGTTGGTAAGGGTGAAACCTTCAAGTTACGAAATGAACACCTTCCTATTATTCGTTTGCATAATGTATTTGGTGGCAGTCCCAGTACAACAGATCTTACAGAAGGGTTGCTTGTTGTTGTTGAGTCTGATGGTAAAAAAACAGGATTGTTTGTTGATGAATTGAAAGGACAACAACAGGTCGTAATTAAATCGCTGGAAGTTAACTATAAAAGAATTGAAGGCATATCAGGTGCAACTATTCTTGGTGATGGTTCAGTCGCTCTGATTGTTGATATCCCGGGATTGATTAACTTATCGAATCAGGAACCAGTAACCAGCCAACTTAAAAAAAGTGCGTAAGGAGAAAAACTTATGGCAACGAATATTGCAACAGCACAGAGTACAAATGATATGAGTGAGATAACAGATAAAATAAATGCTGAAGGTGAAGCTACTCAGTTTCTCACCTTTATATTAGATAATGAAGCCTATGGTGTGGAAATTTTACGCGTTCAGGAAATTAAGGGCTGGACACCGGTAACACGCATCCCAAATACACCGGAATATATGCAGGGTGTTTTAAATTTGCGCGGTACCATTGTTCCGATAGTTGATATGCGCATGCGTTTTAATTTAGAACGCGTTGAATACACACCGATCACCGTCATTATTGTTTTATCGGTAAAAAGTGAAAATGGTGAACGGGTGATTGGTCTGGTTGTGGACAGTGTATCTGATGTTATTGATGTTAATTCGAAAGACATTAAAGCTACTCCGGATTTTGGTACAACACTTAATACAGAATTTATTAATGGTCTCGCAACCAGTGCAGAAAATATGGTGATGTTACTTGATGTCGATAAATTATTATCAGTCGATGAAATGACTGCGTTAGCACAGATAAGTGATGCAAATTCAAATTTAAAGAATAATAAGGAAGAGGGTAGTTAATGAACTTCTTAGCTAATATATCAATTAAAATAAAGATCCTTTTGTTGTTGATCTTTCCTATTCTTGGATTGACATTTTTTGCGGTTAATAGTGTAACGGACAAAAGTACCATTGTTTCTGAGATGGGGTCGGTGCAAGTACTTGCTCAGTTAGCCGTTAAAGTAAGTGCGCTGGTGCATGAAACACAAAAAGAGCGGGGTGCCACAGCGGGATTTCTTGGCAGTAAGGGTAAAAAGTTTGTCACCGAATTGCCAGCACAACGTAACAATACAGATATAAAAAGAGATGAGCTCAATAATTTCATGCAAACGTTCGAAAGGGATAACTACAGTAAGGAGTTTAACAACCAGCTGAATAGTGTACTGGCTAAGCTGGAAAAAATACAAGGTATACGAAGTGGTGTCAGTTCGATGACTATTTCAGCAGTAAATGCAATTGGTTATTACACGGGTATCAATGGCGATTTTATAAACGTAATTAGTCAGATGACCGGTTTGAGTAATAGTGGTGAAGTGACGCGACTGATTGCTGCATATACCAATTTTTTATTGGGTAAAGAACGTGCGGGAATTGAACGTGCTGTGATGTCGAATACTTTTGCCAGAAATAGCTTTGGGCCTGGAATGTTCAAGAAGTTTGGTGTTCTGGTTGCTGAGCAGGATACTTATGCTCGCGTATTTAAATCATCAGCCAGCAAAGAAGCCAGCCAGATCTTTGAGCAAAAAATGAGCAGTTCAGTTATTGATGAAGTTAATACAATGCGTAAGGTCGCATACGATAAATCAAGTGAAGGTGGTTTTGATATAGATGCAGGCACCTGGTTTGCTACTATCAGTAAAAAAATTAATTTACTTAAAGAGGTTGAAAACTGGTTGTCAGATGATCTTTTGTCACAAGTGGATCGTTTACATGATAATGCAAGTGCGGCACAAATTTTCTATATTATCCTCGCGTTAATCTCAGGGATATTTGCGGTGGTTATGGCTTTAATGATTGCACGTAATATAACTGGCACATTGGGGCAGGCATTAGCCGCACTTAAAGATATTGCTGAGGGTGAAGGTGATTTAACTCAGCGTCTAAGCGAAGATGGTCGTGATGAAATTGCCCAGCTTGCAGCAGCGTTTAACAAGTTTGCCAGCAAGATTGAAACAATGGTTAGTCAAATTAAAAAATCAGCCGGTTCAATTAATACATCAGCCACTGAAATTGCAGCGGGAAATGATAATCTTTCTCAACGTACTGAAGAACAGGCTTCTTCTCTTGAAGAAACCGCGTCCAGCATGGAAGAAATGACCTCGACGGTAAAACAAAATGCAGACAATACACGTCAGGTTAACCAGCTCGCTAAGAGTACCCGTGAGCAGGCTGAACAAGGCGGACAGGTATTAGTGAATGCAGTTGATGCAATGGGAGCAATTTCTGAAAGTAGTAAAAAAATTGCAGATATCATTAGTGTCATTGATGAAATAGCGTTCCAAACAAATTTACTGGCATTAAATGCTGCGGTAGAGGCAGCACGTGCTGGTGAACAAGGTCGTGGTTTTGCGGTAGTGGCGAGTGAAGTTAGAACCCTGGCAGGACGCAGCGCTGATGCTGCCAAGGAAATAAAAGACTTAATTACTGATAGTGTAAATAAAGTTACTCTGGGAAGTGAACTGGTTGATGCATCAGGTAAAACATTGGAAGAAATAGTCACGGGTGTTAAAAAAGTGACTGACATAATTTCTGAAATTGCCGCTTCAAGTGAGGAACAAGCCAACGGTATTGAACAGGTTAACAGTGCCGTTATGCAAATGGATGAAACAACACAACAAAATGCCGCACTGGTTGAAGAGGCAACGGCTGCCAGTGTTTCAATGCAGGAGCAGGCACAAGCACTGGATCAACTAGTTGGCCAGTTTAAAATTGGTGATGTAGCTTAGTATGACATTGCTGTTTGCTTAGTTCTATAGCTTAAAGTAAAGGGGAAATATAATGAACAAAATACTTAATGCGGGTGTAACAGTAAAACTTGTGAGTTTGTTGTTGGCATTTGCTATCTTACCCATGGCGGTTATTAGCTATAGCGTATATAGCTCATTTAAGGGTATTGAAGACCAGGCCGCGACTAACTTTGAAGAGGTGGCAGTTACCATTGCAGACAAAATCGATCGAAATCTGTTTGAGCGCTATGGTGATGTTCAGGCATTTGGTTTGAATCATGCGATTTTCAACCGGGACTCCTGGTATAAAAAAGGCGCTGAAGAAAACCCCATTGTTGACGCAATGAACCAATATGTTAACAAATATGGTATTTATTTTTTAACCGTACTGGTTGATCTGGAAGGCAATGTCATTGCGGTTAATTCAAAAGATTTGGCTGGTAAATTAATTGCATCTGATAATCTTTATAAAAAGAATTATAAAAATGCGCTCTGGTTTAGAGCCCTTGCCAGTGGCACTTATACGACGCGTATGCCTCATACTGCAGCAGGTAATGATATATCAAGCGGTACTTATATCGAAGACTTACACATTGATAATGATGTAATAAATGTCTATAACGGCAACGATGGACTGTCATTAGGTTTTTCTTCTCCGGTATATCAGGATGGTAAAGTCATTGCCTATTGGAGTAACCGTACTGATTTTTCATTAGTCGAAGAGATTTTTACCCAGGCATACAGTGAACTTGAAAAATCAGGTCATCCAGGTGCAGAGTTAACATTATTAGATAAAGACGGACGTGTAATCGTTGATTATGATCCTGCTGCTGAGGGTAGTAAAGATATTGTGCATAACCTTGGTGTGCTTATGAAACTCAACCTTGCTAATAAAGGGGTAGAAATAGCGGTTCGTGCCGTTAAAGGTGAAACCGGACATATGTACAGTCTTCATGCTCGTAAAAAAATCACTCAGGCGAGTGGATACACGCATTTGAAAGGAGCGTTAGGTTTTCCAGGAATGAATTGGGGCGTTTTAATTCGTGTGCCTGAAGATCAGGCAGCACCCTGGTTAGCCGCTATTCAACAAAACATAATGTTAATCGTTTTATTTTGTATCTCTGTCGTTGCTGCACTCGGTCTCTGGATTGGTCGCAAGGTTGTCGCCAATCTTACCAGTATTGTTGATGTTGTCAGTACCTCTGCTGAAGGTGATCTGACATCGCGTATTGAAGTGAAATCTAAAGATGAATTTGGGCAATTAGCAAACGCTTTTAATTCAATGATGGAACGTGTTTCCGGTGTAGTTGGTGATGTACGTAATGGTTCGAATAGCATCGGTTTGTCAGCCAGCGAGATCGCCAAAGGTAATCTGGATCTTAGCCAGCGTACTGAAGAACAAGCCTCATCATTAGAAGAAACCGCATCGAGTATGGAAGAAATGACCTCCACTGTAAAACAAAATGCAGATAATGCGCGTCAGGCTAATCAACTGGCAATAAATACCCGAGAGCAAGCCGAAAAAGGTGGAGAAGTTGTCGGTAATGCGATTAATGCAATGGGTGAAATCACCGAGAGTAGTAAAAAAATTGCTGACATCATTGGTGTCATTGATGAAATTGCTTTCCAGACAAACTTACTTGCTTTGAATGCCGCTGTCGAAGCTGCACGTGCTGGTGAACAAGGTCGTGGTTTTGCCGTAGTGGCTAGTGAAGTGCGTACACTTGCCGGACGAAGTGCCGAAGCAGCTAAAGAAATTAAAGGTTTAATTTCTGACAGTGTTGAAAAGGTTGAGCAGGGTAGTGAACTGGTTGATGCCTCAGGCAAAACGCTGGAAGAGATTGTGAGCAGCGTGAAAAAAGTCACTGATATTATTTCTGAAATTGCGGCTTCAAGTCAGGAGCAGGCTAATGGTATCGAGCAAGTTAACAGTGCCATTATGCAGATGGATGAAATGACTCAACAAAATGCTGCACTGGTTGAAGAAGCCACAGCCGCAGGTCAATCAATGGAAGAACAGGCTCAAAGCTTAAACAGACAAATGGAATTCTTTCATGTTGATAGCTCATCAACAACACATGTAAGAAAACAAGCGGCTACTCAAACTAATAGACCGCTTGAAAAGCCGATTGAAATGTCTGCTCCAAGAACAACACGTAAACCTGTAGCACGTGCTGCTAAGGTACAACCCGCGCGTACTGGTACTGATGATTCAGAATGGGATGAGTTTTAATAAATTAACAAATATTTTTTTGAATAATAGCGATTAAGAGATAATAGACAGAATGCGAAATATAAAAATTAGCACAAGGCTAGCATTAGGTTTTGGAGTAATATTATTTATGACCCTTATTTTAGGCTTGTTTGCAGTGGAAGGAATGGCTAAATTGTCAGGCCTTACTAACAAATTATATAAACATCCCTTTGCTGTAAGTACATCCATGCTTAAAATTGAGAGCAGCATTGTAAAAATACATCGCTCGATGAAAGACGTTGCGCTTGCAAAAAATGATACACAAATGATTAAAGCTATGAATATAGTAAGCTCTCATCAAAAAAATGTTTACAAAATTTTTGATTTGGTTGAAGAACGTTTTTTGGGTAATAAATCTAAAGTACTTGAAGCCCGTCAATTATTTAAAGACTGGAAACCTATACGAGATCAAGTAATTGCACATATGCGCGCAGGTGAGCGTGAACAGGCTGCAGCAATTACTAAAGAAAAAGGTGCCGCTCATATTAAGAAGTTAACGGACTCGATTAATTATTTAATTGATTTTGCTTTCAATAAGGCGGATGGTTTTATTAAAAAAGCAAATAAAGTACGTGATGCAGATGTTTTTATAACCTATGTCGTTATTGTTGTATCTATTATGATTGGTGTTCTTATTGCTTATTTCATTACTCGTAGTGTGGTTCGTCCAGTTCAGACTGCGTTATCGTTGGTAAATACGGTTGAAGAAGGTGATCTTACCAGTCATATCGAAGTTGATTCCAAGGATGAAGTGGGTCAGTTACTGCAGTCATTATCAAATATGAACAGCAAGTTGAGTGAAGTTGTAGGTGAAGTTAGAAATGGTTCGAATAGCATTGGTTTGTCAGCCAGCGAGATCGCCAAAGGTAATCTGGATCTTAGTCAGCGTACTGAAGAACAAGCCTCATCATTAGAAGAAACCGCATCGAGTATGGAAG
>CAZZIS010000024.1:0-12468 GCA_964654445.1 uncultured Thioalkalispiraceae bacterium | reverse complement strand
CTGCTCCAAGAACAACACGTAAACCTGTAGCACGTGCTGCTAAGGTACAACCCGCACGTACTGGCACTGATGATTCCGAATGGGATGAGTTTTAGGATTCCACACACCATAAATAATTGACGAGGAATATTTATATGAAATGGTTAACTGATCTGGGTATAGGTAAAAAAATTGCAGGGGGGTTTGCTTTTATGGCCTTGCTTATGATCATAACGGTTGTGGTTGCGTTAGGCCGTATTAACTCAAATCAGGAGATCAATACACGTGTGTTTGAACTGCGTAGCCCAACAGTACTGGCTTCCAACCATATGTTAAACGGGATTAATCAATCACTGGCTGCATTACGTGGTTATATGATTCTTGATGCTGATAAATTTAAGAGCGGACGGTTAGAAGCATGGGAGCAAATTGATCATGCTTATGTCACGATGACAAAATATTCCAAAAACTGGACTAACCCGGCGAATGTTGAAAAGTTAAAAGCAATGGGTGACGTACTTAAAGAATTTAAAGTGGCACAAGAGGAAATCGAAGCGATTAGTGGCACTATTGATAATACCCCTGCGACTAAAATTCTGGTAACCGAAGCCGCACCTCTCGCTGCTATTATGGTGTCCGAGATCACTAATATAATTAATATGGAAGCCAGACTGTCAGCAACACCACAGCGTAAAGCCTTACTGGGTATGATGGCAGATGTTCGTGGTACAACTGGTTTATCGTTAGCTAATATCCGTGCCTTCCTTTTAACGGGAGATGAGAAGTTTAGTAAAACATTCGATAAATTCTGGGCTAAAAATATCAAACGTTTTTCTGATTTATCAAGAAATACACATCTTCTTTCTGCAGCACAAAAAGTATCTTTTAATAAATTCTCTGCTGCACGGGCTGAGTTTAAAGATCTTCCATCTAAAATGTTTAAAATTCGTGGTAGCAAAAGATGGAACATGGCTAATTTGTGGTTAGGTACTAAAGCGGCACCACGTGCAGGTAAAATCGTTAAAAGTCTGACTGCGATGATTAAAGACCAACAGGGTTTGGCAGACACTGACGTTGCTGCAGCGGAAGCTTCAGGCCATGCACTGAAAAACTTTATGTTAATACTCGGAGTTATTGCGGTAATTTTTGCTATTGTAGTGGCTTACTTCATTGTCAATATGATTACTAAACCTGTGATGCAAGCAGTTGGAGGTATTAGAGCAATTGCTTCAGGTGATTTGACTCAACGTTGGGAAGTTCTCTCTAAAGATGAACTGGGGAATATGTTGAAAGATATGAATGCCATGGCGGACGCACTTACTGAAGTGGTGGATGATGTGCGTACTGGTTCAAATGAGATTGGTATTGCCTCTAATGAGATCGCAAAAGGTAATCTGGATTTAAGTCAACGTACTGAAGAACAGGCTTCTTCTCTTGAAGAAACAGCATCAAGCATGGAAGAAATGACCTCAACCGTAAAACAAAATGCGGATAATGCGCGTCAGGCAAATCAACTTGCAATGAGTACGCGTGAGCAAGCTGAACAAGGCGGCCAGGTACTGGCGGACGCAGTTGATGCAATGGGTGCAATTACTGATAGTAGTAAAAAAATTGCCGATATCATCGGTGTTATTGATGAGATTGCTTTTCAGACAAATTTACTTGCATTAAATGCCGCGGTAGAAGCTGCTCGTGCCGGTGAACAGGGTCGTGGTTTTGCCGTAGTGGCCAGTGAAGTACGTACACTTGCAGGACGTAGTGCCGATGCTGCCAAGGAAATAAAGGGTTTGATTAATGACAGTGTTGATAAGGTTGAGCAGGGTAGTCAACTGGTTGATGAATCCGGCAAAACATTAGAAGAAATTGTAAATGGTGTTAAAAAAGTAACCGATATTATTTCTGAAATTGCCGCTTCAAGTCAGGAACAGGCAAACGGCATTGAGCAAGTGAATAGTGCTGTTATGCAAATGGATGAAATGACGCAACAAAATGCGGCGTTGGTTGAACAGGCAACGGCTGCAAGTCGCTCGATGGAAGAGCAGGCACAAGTGCTCAATAAAAGAATGGCGTTCTTTACTATTGAGGGCTCGAAAATGCATAGCTCGATACTAAAATCTGATGATAAACCAGTTGTAGATATCAGTGAAGCGAGAGAAGCACGCAAAAAAGTTGTCGCTCCAGCGCGACGTTCACCAACAGCAGTGCGTTCTGGAACAGATGATTCAGAGTGGGATGAATTTTAGATAATGTAATAAATGATTATTAAAGTAAGGAAGTTTTATCGTGGCTTATAAGTTTATATATTATTGTGTTGTTTATATACACGCTAAGTTGTTTTGATTCAACATCATAATACAGATAAGTATTATTATATAAATTAAAGGTTCTTTTATTATGAAAATTAATAAGCCGATCACCTCAAAGGAAGTTCATTTTTCCCAGGATATAGAGATAATATCAACGACCAATCTGAAAGGTATTATTGAGACAGCAAATGAAGATTTCATTAACATCAGTGGATTTGAATGGGATGAAATAGAAGGCAAAAACCATAATCTGGTACGACACCCGGATATGCCAGCTGAAGCTTTTGCCGATCTTTGGCAAAGTTGTAAAGCTAATAAGCCCTGGATGGGAATGGTTAAAAATCGTTGTAAGAATGGTGATTATTACTGGGTCGATGCCTACGTTCGACCGTTGTATGTTGATGGTAAGGTAGAAGGTTTTCAGTCTGTTCGCGCCAAGCCAGAAAAAGAATGGGTTGATCGGGCAGACAAACTTTATACAAAAATTATGGCGGGCAAGTCAGAGGATGACAAGCGCCGTTCAAAACTGGATGCGGTTAAGTTAAGTCGTTTGCCGTTAGGCATAAGTGAAAAAATGACACTGGCTTTTTCAACTATTCTTGTTCCATTACTATTGGTGATGGGGGTAATGGGTAGTGTTGGGTTACCTTTATTAATTGGTAGTGGGGTAATAGCGCTGATAGCAGCGTATATGGCCAGTCGTTATACTTTAAGGCATTTATTAAAGCTCTCCAGAAATACCGAAGCCGTTGCTCAAAACCCATTATCCCAGTTTCTTTACACAGGTTTAAATGATGAAGTTGGACAAATAGCTTATGCATATCAGTTTACCCAGTCAAAACTGCGAACAGCAATTGGCCAGGTTAAATTCTCAACTGATGCACTTGTGCGTACAGCATCAGAAATTGAGAGTGGTAATGCAGAACTTTCGCAACGCACTGAATCGCAGGCTTCTTCACTGGAAGAAACAGCCGCGAGCATGGAAGAGATGACCTCTACCGTTAAACAGAATGCGGATAATGTTCGTCAGGCAGACCAGTTGGCAGTTACTACACGTGATTACGCTGAAAAAGGCGGGGAAGTAGTGGGTAAAGCCATTCATGCTATGAATGAAATTAATAGCAGTAGTAAGAAGATTGCCGATATCATTAGTGTGATTGATGAAATTGCCTTTCAAACAAATTTGTTAGCATTAAATGCAGCTGTTGAAGCTGCCCGAGCAGGAGAACAGGGACGTGGTTTTGCAGTAGTAGCAAGTGAAGTACGTACTCTGGCAGGACGTAGTGCAGATGCGGCCAAGGAAATTAAAGGTTTAATTACAGATAGCGTTAACAAAGTTAAACATGGTAGTGATTTGGTGAATGAATCAGGTAAAACACTTGAAGAAATTGTTGATGGGGTCAAGAAAGTAACAGATATTATTTCTGAAATTTCTGCTTCCAGTCAGGAACAAGCCAATGGTATTGAACAGGTAAATAGTGCCGTGATGCAAATGGATGAAATGACTCAGCAAAATGCTGGTCTTGTTGAAGAGGCGGCTGCATCAAGCAGCGAGATGAGAAATAAGCTTGAATTATTATCTGGCTTAACATTGCAACTCAGGTTGCATGACGATTAGATGATAACGGTATTCATACAAGAATTATGGAGATAAAAGGCTATGCGTCTTTTTGCAGTAATTAATCAGAAAGGCGGAGTGGGAAAGACAACGACGGTGGCCAATCTTGCTTATGCACTGGCAGAGCGAGGTAAGCAGGTAACGGTTATTGATCTTGATCCTCAAGGTTCATTATCGGCTAGCCTGGGTATTGATACACGTAATGTTGCTGGTATTGATGATGTTTTAACTAACGAAGCAGAGCTTTCTGATGTGATGGTGATGGCACGTGAAAATCTTTACCTGGTTCCTGCGGGTAAAAATTTAAGGAAGCTGGAGCAAAATAGTGAAGACGGCTCTGCAGCAAAGGCGAAGCGTTTAAAAGCAGCACTTAAAGGTCTGGATGATCAGGATTTTGTTTTTATTGATTGTCCTCCGGCATCGGGTTTTCTTGTTATTAGTGCCTTATTTGCTGTTGAAGAAGTGCTTATCCCTGTTGCCAGTGAATATTTATCTTTACACGGTGTATCTCATTTGATGGGCACACTGAATATGTTTGAAGAATCACTGGGAAAAACATTTAAGCAATGGGTAGTGATTACTCGCTTTCATCAACGTCGCAAACTTGCTCAGGATGTGTATCAGACCCTGGTTGAATATTTTCCGAAAAAAGTTTTGGCTACGCCTATTCGGGAAACCTCAGCTTTATCTGAAAGCCCAAGTTTTGGACAAACAGTTTTTGAATATCGTGGTAATAGTAATGGTTCAGAAGATTATTTTTCTCTGTGCTCAGATTTATTAAAAGAAAGGACATTGTAATGGCTAAAAAAAAGAAATCGATGATTGGACTTGATCCACTGGCCTGGTTGAAAGATGAAGCGGAAGATACAGGAATTATTGAAGAGGATAAAGCTGTGAGCAAAGAAAAGCCAAAGCAAAAAGTGGATGCTAAAAAAACAACAGCGAAAAAACAAACAAAAGAGAAAACTGCTAAAACTATAAAATCAGATAATAATGCAGTGTTTAAAATACAGGTGATACAGGACATCTCAACCGTTGCAGATGTTCAATCAGATTTAAAAGCATTACTTTCTAATGAGAAAGTTATTATTGATGGTGAGCAGGTTGAACGTATTGATGCTGCCTCATTGCAATTGTTTTATTCCTTTGTAGAACAAGCGAGAGAAAAAGGTGTTGATATAGCCTGGCGCGCTCCATCTGATATATTGCGTCACAATGCAAAATTACTGGGAATGGAAGAAGCTTTACAATTAAATAATGTCGCCTGATTTTAGAAGTCATAGACGTATAAATTAGATTAAAACTGCTAAGGAATCCAGAGCATGGCTGTAACCTCTGTTTATGAACGAGATTTTAAATTTAGTATAAAAGACTTTGGTTATATCCGTGATTTAATTAATGATCATACCGGTATTGTCCTGGCTGATCATAAGGTTGATATGGTTTATGGTCGTTTGACACGACGCTTGCGTGAACTGAATTTAGACTCATTTGATAGTTACCTGTCCAGTCTTGAGAATGATGAGCAGGAACTCGTTCATTTTATTAATGCGTTAACAACAAACCTCACCTCTTTTTTTCGTGAAAAACATCATTTTGATTTTCTTGCCTCAAACTTAATTCCTCAAATCATGAAGAATAAAGCAAGTAAACGTTTACGTATCTGGTCAGCAGGTTGTTCTTCCGGAGAAGAGCCTTATACGCTTGCAATGACAGTACGTTCAATAATACCTGCGAACAGTGGTTGGGATGTGAAAATTCTTGCCACTGATCTTGATTCCAATATGGTTGAAAAAGGTTCACAAGGTGTCTACACCGAAGAACGCGTAACGGGTTTATCTCAGCAAGATATGAAAAAATGGGTAAAGAAAGGCAAAGGTGATACTGCGGGTATGGTTAAAATGGATGATCGGTTGCGGGACATGATTACCTTCAAGCAGTTAAATTTAATGCATGAATGGCCAATGAAAGGACCGTTTGATTTTATTTTCTGTCGAAATGTTGTGATCTATTTTAATAAAGATACTCAAGCTACATTATTTGATCGCTATGCTGACATGTTAGTTGAAGACGGGCATTTATTTATTGGTCATTCAGAATCAATGTATAAAATTTGTGATCGTTTTAAACTTTTGGGACAAACGATCTACAAGAAATTATCGTAGGTTAAAATCAAGTAGATAAAAATAAAAATGTCAGAAAAAATATTAACACTACCGCCTATGCAGCCAGAACTTCCTGGATTTACACATATTAATCGTTATTGGGATAAAACGCATAACAGTTATGCGGCAAAAATTTTACCGGGTGAATATTATGTGACGGTTCATGATGAGCTTATTGTTACCGTATTAGGTTCATGTGTTTCAGCATGTATTCGGGATAAGGTTTTTGGTATCGGTGGGATGAACCATTTTATGTTGCCAGTGAATAAGGGGGATAATGTTTCTTCTTTTGGTACTGCAGGTGAATCGACTCGCTATGGTAACTTTGCCATGGAACAAATGATTAATGATATATTAAAAAATGGCGGGCACCGTAAAAATCTGGAAATCAAGGTATTTGGTGGTGGCCGTGTTTTAAAAAATATGTCGACACTGGATATTGGCAAAAAAAATATTGATTTTGTTATGCAGTATATAAAAGATGAGTCACTAAAATTAACAGCAGAAGATTTAGGTGATATTTATCCAAGAAAAGTATTGTTTTTTCCGGCATCAGGAAAAGTCAGGGTGAAAAAATTACGTTCAATTCATAATAATACAATTATTGAACGCGAAAATAATTACAGTAAAGCCATTGAGAAAAAACCTGTCGCTGGTGATATTGAACTTTTTTAATTAGGGTTAAATAATTTTTTTATGATTAAAGTTTTGATTGTTGATGATTCTGCATTGGTTCGCCAATTGCTTACTGAGATTTTTAATTCTGATCCCGACATTGAAGTAATCGGTACAGCACAGGATCCATATGATGCGCGTGAAAAAATAAAAAAACTTGAACCTGATGTTTTAACACTGGATGTTGAAATGCCAAAAATGGATGGCATTACTTTTTTAACTAATTTAATGCGCTTACGTCCAATGCCTGTGGTTATGGTCTCATCACTGACTGAAAAAGGTGCTGATGTTACATTTGAAGCACTTGAGTTAGGCGCTATCGATTTTGTATCTAAACCAAAAATTGATGTTTCTGTTGGTTTAAAGGAATATTCAGATGAAATTTGTGAAAAAGTTAAAACGGCAGCAAAGGCAAAAGTTTATGCTATTTCTGACCGTCCTAAATTAAATGTTGAACCAAAACTTTCGGCAGATGCTATTTTGCAAAAATGTAAAGGACCTTCACGCTTAAAAACAACAGAAAAAATTATTGCTATTGGTGCCTCAACCGGGGGCACAGAAGCCATTAAAGCTGTACTTGAACGACTCCCTGCTGATACTCCTGGCGTTGTTATTAGTCAGCATATTCCTAAAGCCTTTAGTAAACCTTTTGCCCAACGTATGGACAAAGATTCGGCAATGACGGTATATGAGGCGGTTGATGGACAACAAATTTTGCCGGGGCATGTCTATATTGCGCCGGGTAATCGACACTTACTTGTTGAACGTAATGGCGCACGTTATGTGTGTCGTTTGAATGATGGTCCGGTAGTAAATCGTCACAAACCCAGTGTTGATGTGATGTTTCGCTCAGTTGCACAAAATGTTGGTGCGAATGCTGTTGGAGTCATTCTGACGGGTATGGGAGCAGATGGCGCTGCTGGATTGAAAGAAATGCTTGAAAGTGGTGCTAAAACGCTCGTTCAGGATGAGAAAAGCTCCGTTGTATGGGGTATGCCAGGTGAAGCCTTCAAAATGGGGGCGGCAGAAGATCAATATCCTCTTGAGCAAATTGCAAAAGAATTGTTAAAACGTAGTGGATAATATTCTCCCTTACATATCTTATCCTATACTTAAAACTCACTAATTTTCTGAGTATTTGAGAATAGGCATAGATTGTGCATTATTTAATCTGAGATTGAAGGATACATCTTAAATTAAATATGGATGTCTTTGTCAGCATTTGAGCGAAAAGCTCATAAATAAGGGTAGGAAAGGCGAATTATGTATCCAATAGCCGAGCCAACGATGGCTGAAAATTTAATTGAAGAACATTCGGGACTGGTAAGTCGTATAGCTTACCATTTGGCGGCAAGATTGCCGGCAAGTGTCGTTGTGGATGACTTAATTCAGGTGGGGATGATTGGGCTGCTTGACGCTTCACAGCATTACGATGCGTCTCAGGGGGCTGCTTTTACCACTTATGCCACTATTCGAATTCGCGGTGCTATGCTGGATGAATTACGACGAAATGATTGGGCACCAAAATCAGTTCATAAAAAACACCGTGATTTAATGAAAGTTGTTTCACGAATTGAAACACGAACAGGTCGGGAAGCAAAACCGAAAGATGTTGCCGCAGAAATGGGTATTACACTTGATGAGTATTTTGAGTTAATACAAGAAACCAATACTTGCCGTATTTTAAGCTTTGTTGACCTTGGTACAAATGATGATTGCTTGCATGATAATAGCAATATTTCACCACTCAATCCGGTTGAAGGTATTCAAAAACAACAGTTTCGTGAACAACTGGTTGCGGCAATTAATATTTTACCCAAGCGTGAAAAACTCATAGTAAGTTTATATTACGATGAAGAACTCAACTTACGTGAAATAGGTGAAGTTCTTAGTGTAAGTGAATCACGGGTAAGTCAATTATTAGGTCAGGCACATTTACGGATGCGGAAATTTATCTCTGATAAATTTCCGCAAATAGCAGAGTAACATCTCAATTAATGCTGTTGGTATCTTGAATTAATGTGACCCGGCAGATACATCTTAACTAATACACTCTAATACCATCTTATATTATATAAAGAGTGTACGGACATCCTGTGATAGGTTTCTCAGTTTCTCCAGGTTATCCTCGCTAAACTCTGTGAGCATTGGCGATTTTCTATTATTGCTGGTTTTATTAAGGGGGTCAGAATGGCGTTTAATGATGTATTTATGATTATACCATCGAGTGCGGGATTATCCGGTGCGCTCTGGTTTGTGTTGTTAATGGTCGTATTTTATATGGCTCGAAATCATGCTCATAAGGGTATTCTTTCTTTCAGTGAAGCGATACATAATGCTTTTCGCCTGAGTGCTCGCTCGGTAAAACTTTTACGTAACATATTAATTATTCGCAATCGCGATGTGTTATTAGCACAAGGTCGTGAAGCGACAGAACGTATAATCGAACGTGAGTTTGAACGTATTGATGCAACAGTACGTAAAGATCTGGGAGACTATCCTTCGTTGCATCGTCATCTGAATGAAGAGGTAACAGCGATAGATGAAAGTTTCACTGCCAGTACGGATGTGCCTCCAACACCACCTGCATGGGTTAAGGCTGTAGAAGCCGTTGCTAAAATTCCTGCGGCAAAAGGTGATCCAACTGTAGGAAATATTCTTGAAGATATTCATCAGTCTCTGGTTAAATCAAGCACTCGTGCTTTAGAAGAGTATCGTAAAGCCAGTAGTAAACGTCATCAGCTGTTACAAAAAATGATGCCGCACTGGCGTAATGTTTTAAAAGTGTTAACTCAGGTTGATAAGTCAGTAAATAGTTTATTGGCACGTTCAGTGACTATTGATCGTTTGATGCATGATTATGAAGAGATTTTAAAAGGTACTGAAAAATCGCAACGCATGCTGTCATCTTCTTCTATGACCCAATTCTTTATTGCTGGTTTTGTTTTGGCGATTGCGGTGGGTGGTGCATTTATTAACTTTAATTTAATCGCACGTCCCATGTCTGAAATGGTTGGTGGTTCAGATATGTTAATGGGATTTAAGACTTCCAGTGTTGCCGCACTTGTAATAATTCTGGTTGAAATATCATTGGGTTTATTTTTAATGGAATCATTACGCATTACACGCTTGTTCCCTGTGATTGGTGCATTAAATGATAAAATGCGGGTTAAAATGGTCTGGATAACCTTTATCTTTTTATTCTCACTTGCAACTGTAGAAGCCGGTTTAGCGTATATGCGAGAAATTCTTATGCAAGACAGCCAGGCAACGCTTGCATTACTGAGTGATACAGGTGGAGTTGAAGTAACAGAGAATTCAGCCTTATGGATAACAACGGCTGCACAAATGGGTTTGGGTTTTGTTTTGCCTTTTGCTTTGACTTTTGTCGCCATCCCACTTGAATCATTTATTCATTCGATGCGTACAGTATTAGGCACTGCAACGGTTGCTTTTTTGCGTTCACTGGAGTGGTTGTTAAGATTAGTCGGTAACCTGGTAAGATCTTTTGGAAAAATATTTGTTCATGTTTATGATTTTCTTATATTTTTACCACTTGGGATTGAAAAATTATTTAATAAAGAAGGCGGTAAGAAAAAGACCGGCTCATCAAGTTCAAACGTTGGAGGCGTATTATGAAAATAGGACATAAACCCTATTTGATATTTTTAGTTGTTGCAGCATTTTTTTTACAATCATGTAGCGATGAACCACAAGTACCTAATACACGCGGTGTGTATATGTTGATGGATACGTCAGGAACATATACTAAAGAGCTGAAACAGGCGCAAAGAGTTATTAACTATATTCTTTCTGAATTAGGCCCAAGTGATTCATTTGCGGTTGCAAGGGTTGATACCGGTAGTTTTAGTGAAAAGGATATTGTTGCAAAAGTCACCTTCCAGGATCGTCCGAGTATGACGAACCAGCAAAAGCGTGTCTTCCGTGAAAAAATTGATAAGTTTGTAAAAGGCGTAAAAGGCAGTGCCTACACTGATATAACAGGTGGAATATTGCAAGGCATTGAATTTTTGAATGAAGCCGGTACCGGGCATAATACCATTCTTATTTTCTCTGATTTAAAAGAAGAATTACGTAAGGGTTATAAGCGTGATATTCCATTATCATTAAATAATTATTCAGTTGTTGCATTAAATGTGACTAAATTGCGTTCAGACAACATTGATCCTCGAGAATACCTTGACAGACTGGAAGCATGGCGCTTAAAAGTGGAGTCTGGTGGTGGTGAATGGCGTGTAATCAACGACATGGCGCGTTTGGAAAAGATTTTACATAGAAAGTAACAAAATTTAACATTAAATAAAGTGTTTGATTAACAAAGCCTGATAATATCAGGCTTTGTTGTTTTTAGAGTATGGACATTAAATTAAAGAATATTTGAATTTAAGCCGACATATAATATAGTTATAGTCTGATTTTGATAGAACTTAACAGGGTAAAAACTTGAGTCATACTTTAGAACAAACACGAAATAACCAACCTATGTGGTTTTTTGAGCGAAATTATTCCTATCTTCGGGATGTATTCCCTGAGATTATTGAGCTGGATTCAGACACCTTAATATATCGTGATAATCTTAAGCTGGTAAAAATAAAATGTTTGGAAGTAAGCCGCTATACAACATTAATATCACTGAACCTTGTTTTTACGCAGTGCCCGCAAATATCGCCTGTGCAAATGACAATCCGTTTATATCATGATGCAGAAGTTGCTGATGTGGTTTCATATCAAAATATTACTCGTTTAGTTGCACCTTATTTTTCTACAGAAAAAGAAACAGATAAAGATCATAAGCACCAGGCTAATATATTGTTGTATGAATTGTTGTCTGGTTGTGCAAGAAAACGTTCAATGGAAATAGCATAATAGCTTTTATAAGGGTGTTTCTTCGATGGATTTGATTATAAAAAAATATTTCAATAATACAATATTCTTTATTTTGCTTTTATTCTCTTCTCAAAATATGGCTGCCTCTGTAAGTGATGCCGTTATTGCCAGCAAAAATAATAACACTGTAGAAGAGGTAAAAATCTGGTCACAACTTGCTGATACAGGAAACTCTATAGCTCAGTATAATCTGGCAAGTCATTATTTCAGCGGCAAAGGGGTGCAAAAAAATAATGTTTTAGCAGAGGAATGGTTAAGAGATGCAGCACGCTCAGGCCTTATCCAGGCCTATACAAAATTGAATAAAAAGGCAATCGCCCCTGCGAATGGCAAAACAATCAGTTTTATTGTTGGTCCCGTTTTATGGCTAAAAAAACAGGAGCCTAATAGATACACAATACAACTTGCCAGTAGTCGAAATGAAAAATCAATTAAAAAATCTTATGAAGTTAATCACTTTAAAGGTAAAGGTGGTTATTATCATTATGTTCGAGATGGCGTTCATCGATATGCATTAATTTATGGCTCGTTTAAAACAGTTGCTGAAGCAAATGTTGCAATTAAAGGATTACCTGAAAGTTTACGTAAAAAAACACCCTGGGTTCGTAAAATTAAATCACTACAAAAAATTAGTAAATAATTAATATTGATTTTGTTTCTAATACGATTTTTTCAAACTCTTTCTCTTTATAATTCTGTCCCTGAAAAAGAAAAAGGTTCTGGTAAGAATACCAGAACCTTTTATTTGGTGGAGGCGGCGGGAATCGAACCCGCGTCCGCAAATTCTCCGCTATCAGCTCTACATGCTTATTCTGTC
>CAZZIS010000023.1:0-37018 GCA_964654445.1 uncultured Thioalkalispiraceae bacterium | reverse complement strand
TAAAATATCACGAGGCCAGGGCCAGCCACCTTTTTCCTGTAAGGATGCTTCATCAATTTTGATAATAACAACATCCTGATTTGCTGATTTAGTTGAAGAAAAACGAACACCCAAATCATAGCCTGTCAGTTCGATATCCCGGTTAAGATCAGTAATTGCCGCCAACATACAAAGCAGCATAACCACTAAGCCTATTATCCAGTCTGATTGCAAATACTTTTTCACAGAAAAAAGAAATCCTTAATTATTATTCTAATTTTTCGACACTCAATCTAACGTTTAAATATACCTTAAAATCATCGAACTACCCAAACATCTTAAAGAAAAATCTCAATAAGGGTATAACCTAACGAGATAAGTCTTCCTTAATATATCGGTCACAAATCGGGCTTCATGAACAAAAAAAGGGCCAACTATGCAAAAAAACACAGTAGGCCCCCCATTTTACACATTTAGTGCGTATTCTAGCTATTTATGGCTATTAACTTTCCTTGGCAACAACAGGTTTGCGCAATTTAATATGTAATTCACGTAATTGCGCTTCACTGACAGCAGATGGTGCTTGAGTTAACAAACAACTCGCAGATTGAGTTTTAGGAAATGCCATGACATCTCGAATTGATGATGCACCGGAAAGTAACATTACCAGTCGATCCAGACCAAAGGCGATGCCACCGTGAGGAGGACAACCAAACTTCAAGGCATCCAGTAAAAAGCCGAATTTTTCTTCAGCTTCATCATCACTAATTCCCAGTGCTTTAAAGACTTTCTTTTGCACTTCCTGACGATAAATACGCATTGAACCACCGCCCAACTCAGTCCCATTAAGCACCATGTCGTAGGCACGTGAATAGCAATTACCTGGATCAGACTCTAATAATTCAAGATCACTTTCTTTAGGTGAAGTAAACGGATGATGCAGTGCATGCCAGCGTTTACTGCCTTCATCCCACTCAAACATCGGGAAATCAACCACCCAAAGTGGCTCCCAATCACCTTGCATAAGATCTAAATCTTCAGCTAATTTAACCCGTAACGCGCCTAAGGCTTCATTAACGATTTTCGCTTTATCTGCTCCGAAGAAAACAAGATCTCCGTCTTCAGCACCCGTACGTTTGATAATTTCCATTACCGCATCATCAGGCAGGAATTTCAAAATCGGTGACTGCAGGCCTTCAACACCTTTCGCCAACTCATTGACCTTAATGTAGGCCAGCCCTTTTGCACCATAAATACCGACAAAATTGGTATATCCATCGATATCTTTACGACTCAATTTACAGCCTTGTGGCAAGCGCATGGCTGCAACACGGCCTTTTTCATCCTTCGCTGGGCCAGAAAAGACTTTAAATTCAATATCCTGGAGCAAGTCAGCAATATCAACCAATTCCATTGATATACGCATATCAGGCTTATCTGATCCAAAACGACGAATCGCTTCATCATAAGACATACGTGGGAACGGGTTAGGTAGCTCGACATTGAGTACATCTGAAAATATCCCACGCATCATGTATTCCGTCAGCGACATAATTTCTTCTTCATCTATGAAAGAAGTTTCAATATCGATTTGGGTAAATTCTGGCTGACGATCGGCACGTAAATCTTCATCACGGAAACAACGTACAATCTGGTAATAACGATCCATACCCGACATCATTAGTAACTGTTTAAACAATTGTGGTGACTGCGGCAAAGCAAAGAAACTGTTTTCGTGGGTACGGCTGGGGACGAGATAATCACGAGCACCTTCCGGTGTCGCCTTGGTTAACATCGGTGTTTCGATGTCCATAAAACCATTGTCATCGAGGAAATTACGCAAAGTACGCACAATATCTGAACGCATTTTCAAACGCTTTTGCATCGGTTCGCGACGTAAGTCGATATAACGGTATTTTAAGCGAATATCTTCTGCAACTTCATCATCCGCAACATCAAGCATAAATGGAGGGGTATCAGCAGCATTCAAAATAGTCAGCTCTTTACCTAAAATTTCAATCTGGCCTGTCGCCAATTTATCATTTTTAGTGCCTTCAGGACGAAAGCGTACAAGACCTTTTACTTGCAGAACATATTCATTACGCACGCTTTCAGCAGTGGCAAAAGCATCTTCAATATCCGGATCATAAACAACCTGCAAAAGACCCTCTCGGTCACGCAAATCAATAAAAATAACCCCACCATGGTCTCGACGACGGTGAACCCAGCCACAAACGGTAACTTCCTGATCGATCAATGATTCGGTGACTTCACCACAATAATGTGTGCGCATTTCTTAATCCTGAAACTGTTGAAACAAAGGCGGGAATGTTACGGATCTGTTGTCATGAGTGCAAGATGATTCCGACACCAAAATCCGCTAAAAAGGGCTAAATAACCTCGTTTTTGGCTATTTTGCCTCTGATGAGGACTTTTTCTTATTCTCACCGGCAATATTCTTCTTACTACCTGATTTAAAGTCGGTTTCGTACCAACCAGCGCCTTTTAAACGAAAACCTGCTGCAGAAATCAGCTTTTTGAGCTCTGACTTGCCACATTCCGGACATTCAGTAAGTGGATCATCACTAATTTTTTGCAAAGCTTCTTTTTTATGACCACAGGCCTGGCATTCATACTCGTAAATTGGCATCACTCGCTCTCAAACTTCTTTAATAAAAAGGCCGCGTATTATAACGAGCAGACCGGGTCAAAACAAACCCTGTATGTTCGAGTCATGCTAAACAAAACCTGAAAAGGTTCAGAGTTCAGCTAACACAGCATAAAATCACAAAACATCCCAACAAAACTGACTTTTAACTTAATCCAAGCTCCTGATGATTCTGTTTTGCACTTCGCTCATCAACTTCCCTGGCCTTATTAATCGCCTGAATCAGGCGGGTATGCTCCCTTTCTCCCAAACCACTATTTATATAGTGTTCAGCGGCATGAAGAACCTGCTCCAAATATGTGGACTGATAATGACAATTCAAGAATGACTTGGCGAGGAAGTCAGGATCTTTCTCCATTTCTCGCATATGCTTTGCTTTATCAAGAGCACGTTCCAGCTCTTGAAGGTTCGGCTTGCTCATCGGGTCAACCTCAAATTTTATTTACCTGTATTATTTATAGCATATACTTATAAATAATATATAAAACAAGAAGATAGCATTTAATAGCAGATTAATGGTAACGTAAAATTATGGACACACAATCCACATCAAAATCCATGTTAAAACTTAAACGGGTCGCTATCGATACCTATCATGAAAATGTTGCATTTCTGCATCGCAATTGTGAGCTATACCGCGCGGAAGGTTTCCAGGCATTAAGTAAAATTTCTATTATGGCAAACGGCACTCGCATACATGCTGTACTTAATGTTGTTGATGATGCACACATCGTTGCGCCCGGTGAACTCGGGCTTGCTGAACAGGCCTTTAATCAATTAAACATGGAAGAGAAACACCTGGTTTGTGTCGAACATGCTGAACCACCAGGTTCAATGGATGCTGTAAGACGAAAAATAAATGGCGAACGGCTTACTCTGAATGACTTTGAATTTATCACACAAGACATTATCGATAACCGATATTCAAGAATGGAAATGGCAACTTTTCTGGTTGCCTGCGCACAAAGCGGTTTAGATCGGGAAGAAATTTTATACCTGACCCAGGCCATGACAAATTCAGGTAAACGTATGTCATGGGATGCAACTCTTATTGCCGACAAACATTGTATTGGTGGTATCCCTGGTAATCGTACCACAATGATCATTGTTCCTATTATTGCGGCACATGGTTTACTTATGCCAAAAACGTCTAGTCGGGCAATCACCTCACCTGCCGGTACAGCTGATACTATGTCGGTATTAGCCGAAGTAAATTTATCACCTGAAGCCATGCATAGTGTCGTTAACAAAACACAGGCATGTCTTGTATGGGGAGGAAGAGCTAAACTTGCACCCGCAGATGATATTTTAATTTCTGTTGAGCGCCCGCTTGGCATTGATTCGGAAGGCCAGATGCTGGCATCTATTTTGTCAAAAAAACTGGCGGCAGGTGCAACACATTTACTGATTGATATTCCCGTTGGGCCAACTGCAAAAGTGCGTCACATGAATCAGGCATTACGTTTGCGTAAAATGTTTGAATACCTTGGAGATCGTTTAGGTATTCACCTTGAAGTGGTTATTACCGATGGTAGCCAGCCTATCGGAAACGGTATTGGCCCGGTAATGGAAGCACGAGATGTTATGATGGTATTAGAAAACAACATTAATGCACCAGCCGATCTAAAACAAAAATCTCTAAGGCTGGCTGGACGTATTCTGGAATTTGATCCAGATGTTCGAGGTGGACAAGGTTATTCAATTGCAAGAGATATCCTTGAAGATGGACGCGCATTGAATAAAATGCATGAAATTATTCAGGAACAAGGAAGTATCGAATTAAACTTTGAACCGCCAGCACTTTATAGAGATATAAAAGCAGATAGAAAAGGTGTAGTGACTGCCATTGATAACTTCCAACTAGCAAAAATTGCACGGCGCGCCGGTGCACCTATGGATAAACATGCTGGAGTTGATCTTAATAAAAAACTGGGTGAGAGTGTAAAAAAAGGTGAGGTACTGTACCGAATTTATGCAGAGTTTCCTGCCGACTTTAAATTTGCTCAAACACTGGCAGATAAATATAACGGCTACAAAATTGGTTCAGTAGATGAAGTCACTCAACCCTACATGGAAATATAATCTTCGCATATGACACCGGTAATCTACACTTTTCCTGGTTATCAACAGCAAGCTAAACAACTCGCTAACTGTCTTAACCTGCCCTGTTTTGATGTCAATGTTCATCATTTTCCAGATAAAGAAAGTCTTGTTACCTTACCTCCACAAAAAAATGAACATGTCATATTTTGTTCAAGTCTTGATTATCCGAATAATAAATTAATTGAATTATTTCTTGCAGCAAAAACAATTCGGCAACAAGATGTAAAAAGACTGAGCCTGGTGGCACCTTATCTTTGTTATATGCGACAGGATAAATCTTTTCATGCTGAAGAAGCCATTAGCCAGCAAATTATTGGCCAATGGTTAGGCGAACTGGTTGATGATCTTATTACGGTTGACCCACATTTACACAGGGTGACGTCTTTGGATCCAGTCATACCAGACACAAACAATATTGTTATAACAGCAGCACCGCTGCTTGGCGAGTTTGTAAAATCACTGAAGAAAGATATTCTGTTGATGGGACCAGATGAAGAATCATTGCAATGGGTTAAACAGGTCGCCTCTATTTGTAATGCATCCTATACAGTAGCAACTAAAACTCGACATAGTGATACACATGTCAGCATACATCTTCCTGAAAAAAGCTTTCAAAATCAACATATCATTCTGATTGATGATGTTATCAGTACCGGAAATACTGTTGCACAAACTGCTATACAACTTTATGCAGCAGGAGCAAGCCAGGTTGATGTGCTGGTCACCCACGCCTTATTTACCAAAGAGGCAATGGATACATTAAAAAAAGCAAATGTAAAAAACATCTACAGCAGTGACAGCATTCCTCATGAAACAAACTGTATTTCACTCAGCAAATTATTAGCTGAAAAAATAAAAAGCATTTTCTAGAGCATGCCTCTTTTATATCTCATCTTTTTATCGGCCCTTCTTCTTATTATTTTACAACTGGGTATATTTGGTATCGTTTTAGCAAAACTGGGGTTATCTCCTGATTCAGCGATATTACTGTTAGCAAGTACCTTGTTAGGAAGTTTAATCAATCTACCTTTATTCACTATGAACTCTTCTACTGAAGAGTTACTGCAAGACTTTCCAATACCGAGATCATTATTTCGCCCCATACCGGTTTTAAAAGGAAAAATAATTATTGCATTTAATGTTGGTGGTGCCTTAATCCCTGTTTGTTTTTCACTATACTTAATTTCTCTACACTCAGTAACTCCACTACAATTTATTCCTGCAATTGCCCTTGTTACTTCAATTAGTTATATTTTCAGTCGTCCCATAAAAGGATTAGGGATCGGTATACCCGTATTTATTGCACCGATTACTGCAGCAATCTCTGCCTTACTTATTTCACCAGAACATAGTGCACCACTTGCCTATATTTGTGGCACCTTAGGTGTATTAATTGGTGCTGACCTGTTTCGACTTAAAGATATAAAACAAATGGCGGTACCTGTTGCTTCTATTGGTGGAGCTGGCACCTTTGACGGCATTTTCTTTACTGGTATTATTGCCGTCTTACTCGCCTGAAATAAGAATAATAAAATTCATGAATGCTGATAATAATAAATCCATCCTGATTACTGGTTGCTCCACCGGGATCGGACTTTGTGTCGCAAAAGCTTTATCTCAACGTGGCTACCGTGTTTTTTCCACTGCACGTAAAGAAGAAGATGTTAACAAACTCACTGCGATGGGGCTGGAAAGCCTGCAGCTGGATTTAGATGATTCTTTTTCAATACAAACTGCTGTTAAAGAAATTTTAAAACGTACAAATGGAACACTTTACGCCCTGTTTAATAATGGTGCTTATGGACAGGCAGGTGCAGTTGAAGATTTAACACGTGATGTATTGCGGCAACAGTTTGAAACCAATGTTTTCGGCTGTCAGGAACTTACCAATCTTGTAATACCTGTTATGCTCAAACAAGGTTATGGTCGCATTATCCAAAATAGTTCTGTACTGGGTTTTGTTGCCTTAAAATTTCGCGGCGCCTATACCGCAAGTAAATATGCAATTGAAGGTTTAAGCGATACATTAAGACAAGAGTTAACAGGAACCAATATTTATATCTCGCTAATTGAGCCAGGTCCTATCGAAAGTCAGTTTCGTGCAAATTCATTCGCAGCATACAAAAAAAACATCAATAAAGATAAAAGTCGATTTAATACAGAATATGAAGCGACTGAAAAACGCCTGGGTAAGAAAGGCGCTGCTGTACCTTTTACCTTACCACCGGAAGCAGTGTTAAAAAGAGTCATTCATGCTTTAGAAAGTAAAAAACCGAAACCGCGTTATTACGTTACTTTCCCAACTTATTTATTTGGTTACTTAAAACGTATATTATCGACAGGTTTAATGGATAAATTACTCAACAAGGTATAACAATACTTAAATTGTTAACTGCGAATTCCTTTTCCTGAATTTAACAGGTACAAACAATAAGTAAACAACACCACAACGAACAAAATAATAATACTAAAGGCTGTTACTAAATCAATATCAGATACCCCTAACATGCCATAACGCATAGCATTTACCATATATAATATGGGATTAACTAACGATACGTTTTGCCAAAAAGCTGGCAACATATCAATTGAATAAAATATTCCACCCAAATACGTTAAAGGTATTAAAACAAAGGTAGGAATAATAGAAATATCATCGAATGAATTTGCATAGATAGCATTAATAAAGCCACCTAATGAAAACAGTATTGCGGTTAATATTACGACTGAAAATAATACAAAATAGCTATGTATATTAATATCAGCAAAAAATGTTGATACTACTGCAACAACCAGCCCAACCGTCAAGCCCCGTGCAACACCTCCAATAACATAACCTGTAAGAATCAAATAATTTGGCATCGGTGAAACCAGCATTTCTTCGATAAAATGTGAAAACTTTGACATATAAAAGGATGCTACTACATTCGCATATGAATTATTAATAATCGACATAAGAATAATGCCGGGAATAATATAATCCATATAAGTATAGCCAGAGATATTACTAAGCTGTGATCCTATTAATTGTCCAAAAATAACAAAATATAATCCAGTGGTAATAACCGGTGGAACAACCGTTTGTAACCAGATGCGGGCAAAGCGCAAAATTTCTTTAGTAACAATTGTTTTAAATGCAGTGAATTGTTGGTTAATGTTCACAGTGTTCCCTCTTCTACCAGATGAACAAATAACTCTTCAAGACGATTACTCTTACTTCGTAAACTACTTATATTTATATTTCGTTTATCCAGTTCAGAAAACAAATTATTTAAACTGTATTTTTTGGATATTTCCACCTCAAAGGTTGAGTCATCGATCAGCTTAACATTACAGCCGTTACTATCTTCCCACCCTTGTAATTTATCCTGCAAACTTTCCTCAGTATTTAATACAAACGTTTCAACATGCAGTTTTGCAAGTAAAGTTTTCATTTCAGTGTTTTCAATAACAACACCATTATTAATAATTGCAATATGTTTACACAATGCTTCGGCTTCTTCTAAATAATGTGTTGTCAAAATAATCGTTGTGCCCTGAGCATTTATCTCCTGAAGAAATTTCCACATGGAGCGACGAATCTCGATATCAACGCCTGCCGTGGGTTCATCCAGAATAAGAATTTTGGGTTCATGTACTAATGCACGAGCAATCATTAGTCGTCGTTTCATACCACCAGATAACTCTCTTCCGATGGTGTAGCGTTTCTCCCATAAGCCAAGTTGCTTTAAATATTTTTCTGCACGTTGATAAGCGAGCTTTCGATTAATGCCGTAATAACCTGCCTGGTTAACAACAATTTCAACCGAAGGTTCAAATTGATTAAAGTTAAATTCCTGTGGTACTAAGCCAATAAAACTTTTAGCTTTTTCAAGCTCATGCTCAAGATCATGACCATATATCGAAACTGTACCACTGCTTTTATTGACTAAAGAAGAAATGATTCCAATAGCAGTAGACTTTCCTGCACCATTGGGTCCCAATAAAGCAAAAAAATCACCTTTTTTTACTTCAAGATTAATTCCGCACAATGCCTGTACGCCATTTTTATATGTCTTATGTAAATCATGTATTTCTAATGCATTGGTCATTTTTTAATTCTTTTTTTATAAAAGCTAAGGATAAAATGCAGGAAGGTAGATCTAAACTTTAAATATTATCAGGGCTGTTGATCACATTATATTTTCGTTCATAATAATATCTTTAATATTAAAATCATATTCATTTTTGCTCAATATACTTTTAACTTCAAGTTTTTGAGTACCCTTACGCCACTTAGGATGTGCGAGATTAACAAGTTTTGGCTTAGGGAAGTGTTTACCTTTACTATTTGCTACCAACATAACAATTGGACGTAATTTACTTTTCTCACTTGCAGAGACAACGATTCCTACATATCCTAAATTCAATTCTACTACGCAACCAATAGGATAAATGCCTAAGCATTTAATAAATTGTTCAATCATTTCTTTATCAAAGTCTTCTTTAACCCATTCGTACATATTTCTTAAGGCATCATAGGGCGTAATCGCATCGCGATAACAGCGATCACTTGTAATGGCGTCATAGACATCAACAATTGCAACAATGCGTGTCATATTTTTAATTTCATCGCCATCCAACTGTGAAGGATAACCTTTACCATTACGTCGCTCATGATGGTGTCTAACTATATCTAAAACCTCTGCAGGCAAGTCACCTTGCTCTTTTAACATTTCATAGCCTTCCACTGGATGGGTTTTCATCACCTCGAATTCTTCAAATGTTAATTTGCCTGGCTTATTTAATATATCGAGAGGAACCCGCATTTTTCCAATATCATGTAATAGTCCACCCAATCCTAAAAGCTCAAGCTCAGCTTTGCTCATTCCTAAGGAACTACCAAAACTCACAGCCAAAATACAAACATTCATACAATGAGTAGAAGTATATTCATTACGTTCTTTCATATTTGTAAGCCAAACCATGGCATGTGGGCTGCGTGTAATACTGTTCGCGACTTCTGTCACTAGCTCTTTTGCTGCATCGGTATTAACTGCCTGGCCTAAACGAACATCTTCCAGCGCTTGATCAATATACGTCAGGGCTCGAGAATGAACTTTTCGTGCTATTTTTACATCTTTTTTAAAATTATTTTGTTCAAGATCGGCTTGTTCAGATTCATATGCAACTGAATTACCTGAAGCAGATAGTGTTTTATCAAGATTGACTAATGATCGTAAATGAGGATAAATAGATTCATGTGATTTTTCAGCATCAATATAAACATATTCACAGGCTTGCTGAAACTGAGTGATATCTTCTGCACTTTCTATCAACACTCCCTGTAATAAAAATGAAGTTTCGGTCCAGGGGCGATCTAACTCGCTCACGAACATGCCTTTTTTAAGCTGCGAAACATCAACTTTAACTTTCACTGATTGCTACTCCCTGACAGCAATGAATATTGCTTCCTGAATTAATCAAACAAATTTTAATACAGAAATTTTTCACTCAGGAAATTTAAGTATACAACATAACAACTAAAACACCGATTTTTACTCTGGATTTAGCTGTTATTTTTACCCTGTTTTGCAACACTTTAATCAACCCAGCGCCGTGCATTACGGAATAGTCGCAACCAGGGACCATCTTCTCCCCATTCATCGGGATACCACGAATGCTGCACGGTTCTAAATAAACGTTCAGGATGTGGCATCATAATGTTAAAGCGACCATCATCCGTGGTTAAACCCGTAATACCATCAACCGACCCATTCGGGTTGTGAGGGTATCTTTCTGTTGCTTGCCCAAGGTGATCAACATACTTCATCGACACCAAACCATCATTTTGAACTTGTTGAGATGAAGCATCATTTACAAACTTAACCTGGCCTTCACCATGCGCTACTGCAATGGGCATACGCGAACCGGCCATTCCAGCAAATAAAATGGATGGTGATTCCTGAACTTCAACTAAAGAGTAACGTGCTTCAAATTGTTCAGATAAATTACGTTCAAATTGTGGCCAGTGCGATGTGCCCGGAATAAGGTCTTTTAAATGCGACATCATCTGGCAACCATTACACACACCTAAAGCAAAACTGTCTGAACGATTAAAGAAGGTTTCAAACTCATCACGCATTGCTGCGTTATGCAAAATAGTTTTTGCCCAACCGCCGCCAGCACCTAAAACATCACCATAAGAGAAACCACCGCAAGCCACTAATCCCTGGAAGTCATTTAAATTATGAAGACCTTCAATAATGTCGCTCATATGAACATCAATACTGGCAAAACCGGCTTTTTCAAATGCCGCGGCCATTTCAACATGACCGTTTACACCTTGCTCACGCAAAATGGCCATACGGGGTCTATGGCCTAAGTTAAGGTAAGGTGCAGTAATATTTTCCTGTGCATCAAAACTTAAATTAGCGTGCAAACCAGGATCATTGTGATCCAGTAAATTATCAAACTCCTGTTTTGCACAATCTGCATTATCACGTAATGCCTGTATCTGGTATGAAGCATCTGACCATACACGTTGTAAGCCACGACGTTTTTCATTTAATACATCCTGGTCGTTATATTGAATAACAATGTTGTCGTTATTATTCAACTGACCAATGACATGACTGTAATGCGCTAAACCTGCTTTCTTTAATTCAGCTAAAACTTCATCGGTATATTCATGTTGAACTTGTATAACAGCGCCTAATTCCTCATTAAATAAACTCGCAATCGAACTATCGCCTAATTCATCCAGCACAATATTCACGCCGGTGTGTCCGGCAAACGCCATTTCACATACCGTTGCAAGCAAGCCGCCATCCGAACGATCATGGTAGGCAAGTAATCGATTTTTTTGATTTAGTTTTTGGATAACGCTAAAGAAGTTCTTTAAGCTATTAGCATCATCCAGGTCAGCGGCATGATGACCAAGTTGTTTATAAACTTGAGCTAAACAGGTTGCGCCTAATCTGTTTTTACCTTTACCTAAATCAATCAGGATTAAATTGCTGTCTCCCAGATCGGTACGTAATTGTGGCGTTAATGTTTTAGAAATATCTTCAACCGGTGCGAAGGCAGAAATAATGAGTGATAGCGGTGCGGTAACCGAATGCGTGTTATCACCTTCATCCCAAACGGTTTTCATCGACATGGAATCTTTACCTACAGGTATCGCAATGCCGAGTTTCGGACAAAGTTCTTCACCCACTGCTTTTACCGCATCATATAAACCAGCATCTTCACCCGGGTGTCCCGCGGGTGCCATCCAGTTTGCAGATAACACCATATCGCTAATTTTATTTATTCGCGCGGCTGCGATATTAGTAATCGCTTCACCTACGGCCATGCGTGCGGAGGCAGCATGATCAAGTAATGCAATCGGAGTACGTTCGCCCATGGCCATGGCTTCACCTTTAATGGTGTCATACGATGCGGCTGTAACAGCAACATCCGCCACCGGAACCTGCCACGGACCGACCATTTGATCGCGGGCAACCATACCCGTTACCGTACGATCACCAATGGTGATTAAGAAGTTTTTTGATGCCACTGTTGGCAAGGCCAATACGCGTTTAGCTGCTTCAGGAATTTTAATATCCATCAGCGAGAATTCATTTTTTGCTACCGGGTGATGTTTTACATCTCGACGCATTTTGGGTGGCTTGCCAAGTAACACATCCATCGGCATATCAATCGGTGTGTTATCAAAATAACCATCGCCCACAACCAGGTTTTGCTCTTTAGTCGCCTCACCCACAATGGCCATCGGGCAGCGTTCACGCTCACATATTTCTCTAAATGCGTCTATATTCGTCGAACTAACGGCTAAAACGTAACGTTCTTGTGATTCATTACACCAAATTGCCATGGGCGCCATGCCTGGCTCATCATTTGGGATCATTCTCAGCTCAAATTTACCGCCACGGCCACTGTCATTCACCAACTCAGGCAAGGCATTTGATAAACCGCCTGCTCCTACATCATGGATGCTGATAATGGGATTTTGATCGCCTAGCTGTACACAAGTATCGATGACTTCCTGCACACGACGTTCAATTTCGGGATTACCACGTTGTACCGAGGCAAAATCCAGGCTTTCAGCACTATCTCCCGATGCCATGGATGAAGCCGCACCACCGCCCAAACCAATCAACATTGCAGGACCACCTAAGACAACAATCTGTGAACCCGGTGGAATATCATTTTTATTGACATGATCAGCACGAATATTACCTAAACCACCGGCCAGCATAATCGGCTTGTGGTAACCCCGTACTTCTTCTCCGCCAAAGCTGCTCACTTTTTCTTCGTAGGTTCGAAAGTAGCCACAAATATTGGGACGTCCAAATTCATTATTAAATGCAGCCGCGCCAATGGGTGCTTCGAGCATAATGTCGAGAGCAGAAACAATACGCCCCGGTTTACCAAAGTCCGTTTCCCAAACTTGTGGTGAAGCGGGTATTTTTAAATTTGAAACAGAATAACCACAGAGTCCCGCTTTTGGTTTTGAACCACGACCGGTCGCCCCTTCATCACGAATCTCACCACCCGAACCTGTCGCTGCTCCCGGGAAAGGTGCAATCGCGGTAGGATGATTATGGGTTTCAACTTTCATTAAAATATGAATATCTTCTTCATGGTATTCATATTGATGGCTTTGAGGTTCAGCAAAAAAACGCCCTGCTTTAGAGCCTTTCATTACCGCTGAATTATCATGATAGGCAGATAAAACTCCGCCGGGATTTTTCTGGTGGGTATTACGAATCATACTAAACAGAGATTTTTTCTGTTCTTTTCCATCAATCACCCAATCCGCATTAAAGATCTTATGGCGGCAATGTTCTGAGTTTGCCTGTGCAAACATCATCAATTCCACATCGGTGGGATTGCGATTCATGGTCCTAAAATTTTCAACCAGGTAATCAATCTCATCTTCAGCCAGCGCCAAACCTAAATCAGTATTGGCTTTTTTAAGCGCGTCACGACCACCCGTTAAAATATCGACTCTGTTTAACGGAGCAGGTTCGGCTTGATAAAATAAACGTTCTGCTTCTTCAACATCTGAAAAAACAGATTCTGTCATGCGATCATGAAGTAATGCGCTAATGGCCTGCCACTCAGCAGTATCCAGTGAGTTGTCACTTACTACACTATACAAAATGCCCCGCTCAATTCGACGTATATCGCTTAAACCGCAATTATGTGCAATATCACTGGCTTTACTCGACCAGGGTGAAATGGTACCGGGACGGGGTATTACGAGAAAACAATGCATATCAGAACGTGTCATATCAGGCTGAGATTCAGTATGTAATAAAGAATCCAATACCTTTTTAGCATTCGTATCGAGCGCTTTTTCAATATCGACAAAATGCATATAGCAAGCCTGTATTTCGGTAACAGCAGGCACCACAGTTTGCAGTAATGTTAAAAGTTTATTTTTACGAAAGTCAGAAAGGGCCAACCCGCCGGGCAATTGCAGCATGCGTTTTAAGTCCAGTTGTGTAGTTAAGAGGAAATGTGATCATACACTATCCCGCTTTTAAGGTCAGGCCTTTAGCTATGAACTTAACAACAAACAAGACAATGATTGGCAATATCAGCCAAAATTCTGCTTAACCAAATACATTCCGAATTCATTCATAAACAGTAAAAAGTGTGAAATTGTTCACATTTTAAGGCATAAAAAAAATATTGGTTATTAAAACTAAATTAATTTTAAAGACAATAAAGGGTATGCCGATAAGTAACTTAATTATTATAGTGATATTTGAGTTTAATCTTACTTTGAAAATATCATTCGTAATCTATGTTGTATTAATAAAACCATAAAAAATGGAATTATTAACATTTTTCAGGAGCTATAGTGAAAATTAAAGTTGCTTTACATGGCATGGATAAGCGTAGTGAAGATCGCATGTTAACTATTTTCTCGATGAATTTTAAAGGTCAGTGTGAACATTCTGATATCAACAATGCAGACACGGTCATCCTGGACATGGATGATAAAAATGTCGCCACTGAATGGTCCGATTTCAGAATTAAATATCCTGATGTGTCTGTCATTATTATGGCAAAAGATCATATTGAGTTAATTGGAACACTATATATATCCAAACCAGCAAAACTTGCCGAATTATTATCTGCACTGAAAAAATCAAGTAACAAAGAAATCAGCTCAAACCTTAATACAAACAAAAACACACATAATACTGCAAAAGCGTTACAACAGCGTTTTCAAAAATCAGCTCATAATATTCCGGAATCATCTGATAACTTTGAACTTTTCTATAAACCTGAGGATTTTTTACAAGGACAAGTTGTTCAGGCCATAAAGGAATGCAATAAAATTAATAAAAGTATATTCATTAAATGCTGGACGGAACAATGGATAATTATTTTTCCAAACTCACAGTTTTTACTACAAAACGTCAATGAGGCAAAAATTAAAACACTCGGCCTCGTTCAACTGGGAGAAAGTTATGAAAAACTTTCTTACAGTGAACACGTATTTTCAAATAATGAAATTTCACACATGATAAACACTCCAACAAGTGATGCCAGGGTTACATCAATAGAACAATTCATCTGGGACATTACAGTAAAAACAGCGCGCGGCAGAGTACCAGAAGGTACATCACTAGATGACTTATATATCATAAAACACTGGCCTAATTTACCACGTCTTACCTCTATCCTGAATGCAATGCGTATAAGTGCATTTTGGATAAACCAGGCACAATCAATTAATAATATTGTAACAAAACTCAATATTCCTCAAGAAGATGTTTTAACTTATTTCAGCGCTGCTAGTGCCATTGGAATACTAAAACCGGCTAAACGTAAAGAAGATAATTTGAGTACAGCAGACATTATAAAGACTGATAAGAAGAAACATGGCATATTTTTATCGCTTATTAATAAAGTCAGTAAAAATATCAAGCGCAATAAAAACACTGATGACATTCAAGTGAAGAAAGTTAATTATGTTTGATCAAAGCGCTCATAAAATTATTTTTACTGGCCCGGTGGGTTCAGGCAAATCAACTGCAATTAATGCTATTAGTGATACTCCTGTCATATCAACAGAAGAAGTTGCAACTGATGATGTCAAAAACAGAAAAGAAACAACAACGGTTGCACTTGACTATGGGATGATAAAACTTCCGATGGGAGAAAACATTCACTTATATGGCACTCCCGGTCAGGAACGGTTTAATTTTATGTGGGATATTCTTGTTAACAATGCCATTGGCATCATTATACTCGTTGATAATGCAAACAAGGATCCTCTTGGTGACTTAAGCTTTTTTCTCAAAACATTTAATGAATTTATAAGTAATAGCGCAATCGCCATTGGTATAACAAGAACTGATTTAGGTGGAGGACCATCATTAAAGGATTACCGTCGCATATTAAAAGACTTTGACATGAATCCACCTTTATTCGAAGTTGATGGAAGAAAGAAAGGCGATATCAGTATGCTTATTCAAGCCTTGCTCTTTAGTCTGGATCAAAGCTTTAATGAAACCAGTGAACAAGATATTACTGCATGAACGATTATATTCTGGAGTTAGAGGAGTTTGGTGTTGCCTTTGGTGAAAAAATAATTTTAAGCAGCGTCAATCTTAAAGTACCCGTTGTAGGTAATGTTGTCTTACTGGGGCCATCCGGCATTGGAAAATCAACCTTGTTTCGCTCTATCTGTGGCATTAATTATGCAAACACTTCTTTCAGGACATGGGGCAAAGCTCATTATCTGGGCGATAGTCTGGATAAACAAATAGAAGTTCCTGCTCTGGTTTCTCAAAATGCAAAATTAATGATGTCATCAATATTGGAAAATATTGTCATTAACTTACCCGAACGGCAGTCGCTACAAAAACACCAGCAAATAGATGTGGCTAAACGTTTACTCGAAAGAGCAAATCTGGAACAACTGACTGAAAGGCTTAATGATAACGTCATTGATCTTTCTCTTGGCTTGCAACGCCACCTTGCAATATTACGAACAGCAGTAGCAAACCCTAAACTGCTCTGTATCGATGAGCCAACAACAGGACTTGATGATGATTATGTAGATACCTTATTAAAATATATTTCAGAAGAATCTGAACGCCGTGCTGTAATAACAATATTACACAACCAGGAACATGCAAAAAAATTAAAAGGCATGGTTGCACTACTCGCAGGTGGCTGGATACACGAATACAGTATTGATAAGGATTTTTACAACGAGCCACAATCAAAAGCAGCCAAACAATTTGTTAAAAGTGGTTCATGTCCTGTAATTGGTCCGGAGTTTGATGATGAGGCATTGCAATACATGGATATGGATTTGCTTGAACTGCCCCCTCCTTTGCCAAAAGAAGCTAAACAATATGTCAGCGATGCATTAGGCCCACGAAATTTCCTCTGGCTAAAAAAAGGTATTCTTGCCGGCACACCACAACCAGGCATTGTTACAGAACTTGATTATGATTTAAAAGCACTCCAACGCGTGGGTGTAACTAAATTAATTACTTTATTAGAAAAGAAACTCGATCCTGATGTGATGAAAGATTATGGCATCGAATGTTTATGGTTTCCGATTGAAGACATGAAATCACCTGACATAAATGAAGCAATTAAATGGTGTAAACGTGTAGAGAAATTTATCTCTGATGGCGAAGTCGTTGCCTACCATTGTAAAGCCGGCATGGGACGTACCGGTACCATGTTAACCGCGCAGTTAATCTGGGAAGGCATGCATGCATTAGAGGCTCTGGAAACCGCACGAAAAGTAGAGCCTCGATGGGTTCAGTCTGAAATTCAAATTAAATTTCTTGAAAATCTTTATTTAGCCATTAATCATTTAAAAAATAACTGTGCATAATATTAGTGTGCCTACTACATGAAAACTTAAGGTGTTTTTAAAGTTATAAAATTCAGCGCCGATAGTATTTTTACAAACAAAACAAGGAGTCAACAATGTCATTAGATTCAGCATTACAAAAAGCCGTAGCTGATATACCCGAGTGTGTAGCAGGTGGAGTCGTCGATCTTTCAACAGGTATGTTATTAGCCATTAAAACGGTTGATTCACATCCCAGTGAAGTAATGGATGTATTAGCAGCAGCTACTGCCGATATGTTTCAAGGTAGTAATGTACAAATGATTGAAAATATATTCAAGAAAGCGCGTGGTGTTGAAAATGACAGTCATCATTATTTTCAGGAAATGATAGTTAACAGTGATAACCTTGTACATGTGTTTTCACGTTGTAAAAGCAACGAAGAAATTGTTGTTGCATTTGTTTGCCGCAAGAGCGTTAACCTTGGTATGGCATTAACAAAGGTTCGAGGCAGTTTGCCTGCGCTGGAAGGTGCTATTTAAATAACCAGAAATATTTTACATATCACATAAAGCGAGATACGCCTGAAAAGTCGTATCTCACTTTATATAAAAATATCCGAGTAATTCACTTGGTATTTATTACAAGTAATAAAATATATAAAACATATCGATAAAGCTGTAGTACTATTATGTATAACAAAGAACATAGTAGATCACAGGGTATTTGCAATGCCTAAATTAGAAATTAAAAATGCTGACAATAAACTTCAATCCATTCTTCGTGAACTGAATAATGTTTCTGAGTATATTGAGGCTTCAGCAATCATGTCTCGAGATGGCTTAAGTGTTGCTTCAGTCTTAGGTGATGATGTTGATCCTGACAGACTAGGTGCTATGTGTGCAGCTTTACTTGGCCTGGCCGACACCACCGCACGTGAACTCAATCGCGGTGAATTACATCAGGTTTTGATACATGGTTCATTAGGCTTTATGTTAATTTCACATGTCGGTGATAAAGCGGTACTGGCAGTAGCCACTAAACCAGGCACTAATTTAGGTATGGTTTTTCATGAAACAAAAAAAGCAGCAAAAAAGATATCGGATGTTCTTTACTCATAAGACTGCATCTTCAGGCGTACAGTTTTTGCAAAAAACTTTACCCGTTCGAACATGGTAAGTAATCGAAGAACCTGCAGCTAATTCTGCCTCACACCCATCACACATTGAGCCCACCGTTAAAGTATCGACGTCATAACCTTCGGCCGGGATTTCAATTCCACCTACTTTTTTACCAAAAGCTTCTGTTTTAACAATTTGTTTTCGATAGATCTCATCTACTGCTATCCACTGCTTAATTAATGGCTCAGCAAGATGATGTTTACGTAACGTCTCTTCTATCAGTTTTTCACGATAATCAAACAACTCATTAGATATAACCATCCAGTGATGCGCGTTACGTGGTCTCTCACCAAAATAACATTTTTCACCGGTAAATATTCCTTTCAAAAATAAATACTGTTTTTCTTTTGCTCGTTGCTGAGTCGAATCTTTAAAAAAATGAGCCAATTTTTCATCTGTAAAAACCTGTTCATAAAAATCATCCAGTATTTCATTTAACAGCTGGCCATCATTTAATGCCGCCCACATTTCAGGGTTAGGAGCAAGATCACCTTTTCGCTCAGTTTTAGAGTCTTGTTTTTTTCTTAATTTGTTAACTGAAGGGGCAACTTTCACCATGATTCACTCCTTAGAACATGCCAGATAAAGTAAGTAATGTTATTCCAATTCATAGTAATATTTATCGACACAATTGTATTAAGGTTTAATTTATTCTCTAAATATAGATGGAAAAACACTATTTATTAGCTATATTTTTATTATGTTAATAAAAATATTAAACATAAATTATCTTATTAATAACCAAGCTAATCAGTAAGGAAATAACGTGTCTGAAGATATTAAACTAGCACTGCTGGACTGTGATGCAGGTAGAAAATTAGGCTGTAAAAGTTTTTGTTGCCGTTTGTTAGTTCGTCTGGAAGAAGACGAAAGAAACGAAGTTGATCCTGCGACCAACAGACTTAAAGGTTACGTAGATAAAAAAGATAATGGCACATGTTTACATCAGGATGAAGAAACAGGCTTATGTCAAAACTGGGGAAACCGCCCCAAAATTTGTAGGGAATATGATTGTAACTTTGATAAATTATTACAAGTTGTTTTAATAAGCAAAGGGAAAAGTATTTCTGCCTGGATGAAAGAATCCGTTAGCGTTGTTATTAAAAAAGAAAACAAAAAATTTGTTCCTTACATTTAAGCATAAAATTAAGTTAATATCATATTAAATAAAAAAAATATTAGGTAACCATTTTGGATATTCCTGAAATAGAATCAGCACTAAAATCATTAAATGATTCAAACTCTCAAATATTACTGTCCATGATTATATCTCCCGATGGTTTAGCAATAGCGTATGAAGGCAATGTTGATGATCATGAAAAAGTTGGTGCACTTTATATTGAACTGCAACTTCTTTGTGAAAAAATCATGTCCGAATTAAGCTATGGAAAAGTTGAAGAAATGTTTATTCGTTCTGCATCAGGTTGCGTTGTAATGTTACCCATTATTGATAAAGGCATACTTGCTTGTTTATCCACACCCGATGTCAATTCATCTACACTGCAACTTGTTACATGGAAAGCGGTTAACAAGTTAAGAAAAGTTATGTAGCTTGAAGAAGAAAGTGCAGCTGTTTTAGCTGAATACCGGAAAATGTAACCATGCACTTTCCGGTATTCAAATAACCAAAACCAGGCTTCTTATTTCTGTAACTTCTCTATACCCAGAGCTTTCAAAATAAATTTTTCATACAATGGTTCAGTCTGTCCTTTTCTCATTTTACGTATGAAATATTTTTCAAAACCAATTTTTGCCTTATGTACCCATTTTCCTTTTTTAAACCATGTTACATTACGTGGTGGAATTTGTGGTAAAGCAACAAAAGCTGCACCGGTATCACCCATATCAGCAAGACAAATTGCATTCCAGGTTCCGCATGTTTCCGGCTCTTCACCTTTTATTTCATGAGCAATGTTATACACTATCGCAGTTGACATGGTTTCAATCATATAACCTGTTTTCGGTGCACCGGTAGGTACCGGTGTTGCTTCAATAGGTGGAATAGCAACACAAACACCTGATGAATAAATATTTTTATATTTTGGGTTACGTTGAAATTCATCAATTAAAACAAAACCCCGTGGGTTACACAGCCCTTCTACTTCAGCAACAGCATCAACCCCTTTAAAAGCAGGCAACATCATGGAATAAACAAAAGGTAATTCATGTTGTTTTTTAACTTCACCATTTTCATCCATTTCATCAACATACATCATGCCATCTTCAACTTTAGTTGTTTTAGCATTGGTAATAAAATTAATATTATGTGCACGTAAATCACTTTCCAGCATACCTTTTGAATCACCAACACCAGCTAATCCCAGATGCCCGATATAAGGTTCAGAAGTTACAAAGGTCATTGGTACTTTATCACGCATTTTTTTCTTTCGTAAAACACAGTCAAGAATAAAAGCAAATTCATAAGCAGGACCAAAACAACTGGCAAATGGCATTGCGCCAATAATAACAGGCCCCGGTTTTTCAACTAAACCGTTGTAATCATCCATTGCATTAACAGCATGATCAGTTGTACAAATCGAAGTAGTAAAACCTTCCGGACCACTGCCCGGTACCTCTTCAAAGGCAAGTCTTGGGCCTGTTGCAATCACAAGGTAATCGTAAGTTACGCCTTCACCATTTTTTAAAATCAGCGTATTAATATCCGGGTTAATTTTCTCCACCCGGCTGTTAATAAAATTAATTTTTTTTCTGCTTAAGGTTTTTTCCAGCGGTACAGAAATTTCCTTTTTTGTTCTCCAACCAACAGCAACCCATGGATTCGAAGGTGTAAACTGAAAATCTTCTCTTTCATCAATAACAGTTACCTCGTGCGCTGAGCCTAAAACTTCTTTCATTTCAAAAGCACAGGGTAGTCCGCCAACACCAGCACCCATAATAACGATATGTGACATAGTCTTATCCTTCAATTTTTGTAGTTGTTAAATATGTATTTATATTGATTAGAGCAATTTTCAGACCACATATATAAAAAGCCATATAAAACAAGCAGATAACGTAATTTCAGGAAGAAAAGATATAAATTTATATAAAAACAGCCCACAAAATACTGTCATTTATGACAGAGATTGACTATAGTTTTGTCATAAATGGCAGAGACTGGAAAAATAATGAAAGAGAAATATTTTAAAGATCATCAATTTATCAATGAATTACTCAATAGCCGTACCGAGCCATCTATCATTTTAAACCGTGATTACGTCATTGTTGCCGCAAATGCTGCTTATGAAAAACTGCATGGTTTCAAAGTTGATAATAAAAGCCATTGTTATGAAATTTCACACCACTATAAAAACCCCTGTGATCAGGAAGGCGAGAGCTGTCCTTTAAAATTATGTCTTGAAAGTAATTCTGCACAGCGCTCTTTACATATACACCAGACTCAATCCGGTGCCGAACATGTTGATGTGCACCTCTCTCCCATTCATGGAGATAACGGTGAAATTAAATATTTTCTGGAAAGCACAATACCCGTTAAGTGTGCCAGTACTCACCCGAAAGCAACCGGATTAGTTGGACGTTCAATAGCTTTTAATACGGTCATTGAGATGGTTCAGCGTGTTGCATGCAGTGATGTCAGCGTTTTACTTCAGGGTGAATCCGGAACCGGTAAAGAACTCATTGCAGAAGCAATACATCATACCAGCGCACGATCTAAAGGCCCTTTTGTTGCTGTCGACTGTTCAGGTTTAACGGAGTCATTATTTGAAAGTGAATTATTTGGCCACGAAAAAGGCGCCTTTACTGGTGCACAAACCCGTAAAATAGGTCTGGCAGAAGCCGCTAATGGCGGCACGTTATTTTTAGATGAAACCGGTGATATCTCTCTCAGTTTACAAACAAAACTCCTGCGTTTAATTGAAACAGGGACTTTTCGACGTGTAGGAGGAATAGAAACTTTAAAGACTGATTTTCGTTTAATTTCTGCCAGCCATAAAAACTTAAGAATGATGGTTGAAAATGTTGAGTTCAGAAATGACCTTTATTATCGTATCAGCGCCTTTCCTTTACATATTCCATCACTCAAAGAACGTATTGAAGATATCCCTTTATTAGTAGATTCAATCCTTAAACGTTTTTATCCGGAACTTAATATCTCTATATCAAAAGAAGCCATTCAGTGCTTGCAGCAATATCCATTTCCGGGAAATATTCGTGAACTGAGTAATATTATTCAGCGTGCAACACTCATGGCGGATGATGATGAAATTGAATTTCAGCATTTACCCGATGAGTGTAAAAATGAATTAAATGATGAGAAAAATAAAACCTGCTTCTCTGAATTAATTACACTAAAAACACTTGAAAAACGCTATATCGAATGGGCTGCCAGCCGGGTAGAAAATAAAATTCAGCTTGCTAAAACATTAGGAATAAGTGAACGTACTCTATACAGAAAGCTTGAACTACAGGAATAAAATATTCAGGGACTTAACCGTAAAGTGAAGCAAATCATAGCCCGGATAAAATAAAATGTAATCCGGGAATTACTTTGAAACCATCCCGGATTTCGCTGCACTGCATCCGGGCTACGTACTAAATATCTTATGTTTTTAAATCACCAGTGTGAAGCCTCTTCAAGTTCTTTCATCACTTCATTTTTTGAGGCTTCCTGTGTATTCATTAAACACGCTATATTACCTATACTTGCTACCGCGACACCTTCACCTTCTACAACCCAGCCACCCGGTGGGGTCCAGCCACTAATTTGGGTAAACATGGAAAGCTGATCAGCATTACCCTGCACCAGGCGTTTGTAATCATGTGCAAATTTAGCAAAACCACCTAACATCTCATCAGCCATACCATAGCCTTCAACCAGTGCACCATCATCTCGAAAGTGACAAATCGCAATAACACCATCAACTGCTAATAATCGTTTAATCATTGATTCAGTCTCTCCCTTAACCCGCTAAAGCAGCGTGGGCAGCTTCATAATCAACCTGACTGTTTGGTACAACGACCCCAAACTCTTCATTTACAATAACCGTCCAGTCAAAACCCACCATAGTGAAACCTTTGATTGGATAAAAACCTTTCATACCCGTCATATTTTCCCAACCGCGTGCTTGCATGGTTGCAATCGACATATTGGCAACACATACATGACATAATAAATCGAGGATTTGATCATTTAGTTCAGAACCTTCAGCTATTTTACTTTCAGCTAATTCACCTTTACTGGTAAATTTAAATGCACCAACTGCACCTTCAACCGCTATTAATTTATTTAAATCTGACATTATCTACCCCGGGAAATTTATAATTTAGACCAATTGGCCTTCTTGATCAGGCACATTCTCACGCATATATGACATGATGGTATTAAGTGAAACACTATCATTTTGAATAAAGCAAAAATGATTAGCAATAACACAAACACTAAATTTATCACCATTAACAATCCAGCCGCGAGAAGGAATACAACCACAGTCATGTCCCAGATTTTTTATCATATCCATTTGCATATGCACTGCCATGGTCGTTGAACGACACATAATTGAAGCCATACGTGCCATATCATCAGTCATATCACCTTCACAGGTAAATCGATCTCCCCGATAGGAATATTCACCCGCAGCAATCACACCTTCCATTGCAGCAAGCTCAGGAACAATACTCATATTCAACCTCGTTATTATTATTTTGAATAACCCAAGCTAACCGCAAACAAACAATAAATGCAACAATAAATATTGTTGACATTATTAAGATTAATAATCAACATAATGCCACTTAATCAGTTCATAAATACAAAGTTGACATTAACATGACCCACCCAAATACTTTAAAGCACTTGCTTGCTGCGCTATATGATAGTTTTCTCGTTTTAGCTACCATCTTTATTGCCACCGCATTAACAATGCCCTTCACTAAAGGTCAAATTGCAACAAACAATCGCATTTATATGTCATTTTATTTACTCATTGTTGCTTACATTTTTTTTGCATGGTTTTGGACCCATGGCGGGCAAACGCTCGGTATGCGTGTCTGGAAACAACAATTAATTGGACTTGATGGCAAAGCTGTAAGCTGGCAACAATCATTTATACGTTTTATCACAGGCCTGCCAGCCTGGGGAATATTTATAATTGGACTTATATTATGGATCAAAAGCGATATTGCAGATTCGCTAACAAATATTCCCGGATGGGCATTTGCTCTGACTGGTTTTATATTAGTATTGCTTAATACAAAAAGTAATAATTGGCGAGACAAATTAAGCGGGACGCAGGTTATTATTGTAAAATGAAAACGAATAATCGCGGAAGTACACAAAAAAATAACTAAAACTTTGTGCTCTACCTCCTCGATAACTGCTCAGCGCATTCTAGTTGCCTAAATACGCCCATGCAGTCGTACGTTTTAAGATCTAACAACTAAATTCTGGCAGTTTAATATTACCTGATTCGCCGATAACTCCATATTGTTATACTAATAACCACTAAGGATGGAAGTAGCGCGCTTACTACCGCAGGAACACCATAAACCAAACCCATTTGTCCGATTAAACGGCTACCCATATAAAAAATTATTCCAACAAGGAAACCTAATAATATTTGTTTTCCGATTGAAATTTGTCTGACTGAACCAAATACAAAGGGTATAGCTAACAAAACCATGGCAAGAATAGTGAGAGGGCCAAATAATTTTGTCCAATAGACTAATTCATATTTAGAATATTCCAGATCATTATTTTTTAAATAATCAATATAACTGTTTAACTTCCAGATGGATAAAAGATCGGGTGGGTATGCAACAATTTTAACCATATCCAAATCCAGTAATGTTTTCCATTTCATTTCTTTTGTATGTTTAACAATGAATGAATTATTTTTATGAATCGTTTCTTTTACTGACAGCAACCGCCATTGCTCACCATCATAAATAGCTTCGCTAGCCTGTATTTGACGTTGAATAAAATGATTTTCTGAAAACTGATATAAGGTAACACCAATTAATCGTCCATCATTTTCAACACGATTAACATTTATATAGGTTTCACCATCCCTTGCCCACAAGCCATAATCTGTATTTACATTAATTTGGCGATGTAATGATTTTATTCGTTGTTCCGTCGCATATTGATGTAAGGGTGGAGCAATACCTTCACCAATGACCATCGCTAATAACATCAACATAATGGCAGTTTTCATTATTGAAACTACAATACGTAATAACGAAACACCAGCCATACGTATAATGACGAGTTCATTATGATTAGCCAACCACCCCATTCCTAACATGGTACCGAGCAACATCGATAATGGAAACAACTCGTAAATATGCTGAGGAATAAGAAACAAAGAATATTGTATTGCAGACCACACAGTATAATCTGCTTGGCCAATCTGATCAGCTTCGCCCGCAAATGCAAACAATTCATATAACGCAATAAAGATAGTTAACACCGATGCGACACCAGTGATAACAGCCTGACCAATATATCGGTCCAGGATATTCATTTATTATCTTTCCTTTTATTATTAAAAAACAAATAACGAAAGCCCAATTGTTGCATTAATAAAACAATAACCAGGATTAATAAAATCGCGTGTACCCACCATAAACCCACCACTGCAGGAACTTTACCCAGAGTGATCCATGATTTTCCGATGCTAATCAAATTCGTAACCATTATATATAACACCAAACCAAAGCCTAGCCGCAAATAACGACCCTGTCGCGGTGAAGTTTGACTTAACGGAACAGCCAGTGCCGAAAGTAATAAACACAATAAGATAGGAGCAAGCCGGGAATGAAGTTCAGCCTTATAAATAAGCATATCTTTTTTTATTAATTCCAAAGTCGGTATCGCAGTATGTTTTTTCTGTTTGCTAACTGATGATTTTTCACTTACACGAACAGCATGTTGTTCGAATTCAATTACCGTGTAATCCAGTTTGGATTGTGTTCTTTGATAACGCACACCATTCTCAAGCACCATAAAACGGTCACCTGTTTTCTCATCAATTTTACGATGACCTTTATTTGCTCGAATAATTAACTCCGCATTATTTTTTAAACGTTGCTGCAAAAATACACCTTGCATTTGAGTATGTTCATCATTTAATCCTTCAACATACAACACACCTCCACCCGACGCTATTTCTCTAAAGCGCCCGGCAACCAAACCCTCTAATTCAGAAGCATTTTCTGCTTTAATATTTAGTTCTTGAATTAATGCATTTGCCCACGGTGTAACTTGCAAGGAAAAAATACCAACAATAATAGAAAAAAGAAAAGCGAAGCTTAATACTACTCGCACAATATAGAGCTGACTTATACCGCTAGCAGATATCGCAGCCATTTCATTGTTTTGGTAAAAGCGACTAAGCGTCATAAGAACAGCAAGATAAAGTGACAATGGCAAAATCACCATTAGCATACTTAATGATTTTAGCCCCAACACAATCATCACCGTATTTACACTCAGGGTTCCCTCAGCCACATCAGAAAATACGCCCACCAGTTGCCCACTTAAACCAACAAGCATAAGAATCAAACAAACAGCAAACAACGTTTGGGCAATTTCTTTAATTAAATAGCGAGCAATAATCATTTTTGTTGTTTTAATAAATTCATAGTTAATGTGCTGAAAATCAGTACCATTTCGAGTAAGCTAATACCCATATTATTTTAAGCTTACAGGAATCCCGTATGGAAATCAGCGTCAAAATCATCAACCTTGAAACAGTGAAATCACCTTGCCTCGTTGTTGGGGTCACTGATAAACGTCATTTAACTGATTCCGCTTCAAAGCTTGATACTCTATCAAATGGTTTTATAAACAAAGTACTCCACCGAGGTGATATTTCCGGTGCGATAGGTGATTCTCTGATGTTACACGATGTTCCCGGGCTAAAGTCTGAGCGCGTATTGCTGGTTGGTTGTGGCAAATCGAGTGAAATAACCCACCAAAAATTCCAGACAATTATCACAAATGCCTCTACTACATTGAGTAAAGCAAATATCAAAAGTGCTGTAGTAAGTCTGGCTGATTTAGACAGTAAAGTCCTTTCTAATAGTATGCAGATCCGATTAAGCACTGAAGCACTACAGCAAAATAATTACCGTTTTTCTGAGTTAAAAAAAGAAAAATCGCCATCACTGACAAAAGTCATCTTACACTTTGGCGATAAGCGTGTTGCGGTATTGAAAAAAGCCAAACTCGCAGTCCAAATCGGTAATGCCATCGGTTTAGGCCGTAATACTGCTCGTGATTTAGGAAATTTACCCGGTAATATTTGCACACCGACTTACCTTGCCAAACAAGCCAATAACTACGATAAAAATTATAACAAACTCAAAACTACGATATTAAATCAAAAAGAAATGGAAAAACTTGGCATGGGTTCACTCCTGTCAGTGAGCAAAGGCAGTCGTACCCCTCCTAAATTTATTGTCATGCAATATAGTGGTGGTAAAAAAGCTGACCGACCTTACGTTTTAGTTGGCAAAGGTGTAACTTTTGACTCTGGTGGTATTTCAATAAAACCCGGTGCCGCCATGGATGAAATGAAATTTGATATGTGTGGTGCTGCCGGTGTCATGGGTACCATGGTCACAGTTAATGAACTCAAGCTGCCTATCAATGTCGTCGCTATTGTCCCCAGCGTTGAGAATATGCCCGATGGCGCTGCCAGCAAACCTGGTGATATTGTTACCTCTATGTCCGGCCAGACCATTGAAGTACTCAATACCGATGCAGAAGGTCGCCTCATTCTTTGTGATGCTCTGACCTACAGTGAAAAATTCAAACCTAAAGCCGTTATTGATGTAGCCACCTTAACCGGCGCTTGTGTGATAGCTTTAGGCGCACACCCTGCAGGCTTGCTCAGTAACCAACAAAAACTTGCTGATCAAATCCTGGCCGCTGGCACTGAATGTGGCGATCGCGCATGGCAAATGCCTTTATGGGAAGACTACCAGGATCAATTAAAGAGTAACTTTGCCGACATGGCCAATATTGGTGGACGCGAAGCCGGTACAATTACCGCGGCATGCTTTCTCTCTCGTTTTACTAAAAAGCTCAACTGGGCCCACCTGGATATTGCTGGTGTTGCCTGGTTTGGTGGTACAAAAAAAGGCGCTACTGGAAGACCGGTTCCATTATTAACGCAATACCTGATGGAACGTTGTGGAAAACAATATTCTGTTTAATTAAAGGCACGTCATTGCGACGACTGCATGGACGCAGGAGGTAGAGTAACGCAGGAGCAGTTACCGAGGGAATAAAATGACCGCGGCAATCTCATGCTAAAACTCACTTTTCCGGGGATTGCTTCGTCGCACCTCCTCGCAATGACATGGTAAAAAATATGACACGCATCGATTTTTACATCATTGAAAATGGCTCAGCCGAGGCAACGGATACATTCATCTGTCGCCTCACGGAAAAGGCATGGTCACAAAACAATGATGTTTATATCCATACCTCGGATGAAACAGATACAACAAAATACGATGAATTGTTATGGACGTTTAACGAGACAAGTTTTGTCCCACATCAACTTGCAGCAGCTGAATTAACCAAACAAGCTGATAAAACGGTATTAATAGGCCATCAAAGCACAGCAGATATTAGCCACCACCATGATGTACTGATTAACCTGAATCATGAGGCACCATCATTTTTTAGCCAGTTTGAGCGAGTTGCTGAAGTTATATCAAACGATAAAACCAGTAAGGAAAAAGGCCGCGAACGCTATCTATTTTACCGAGATCGGGGTTATGCCCTTGAGACTCACAAATTGTCACTATAATATGTTGCTATGACGGATGACAACAACACACAGGATTCGCTAGTTGATGCGCTGGAATCAATTAAAGCATTACTGGCGAAAAGTGATTCCAAGCTGGCCGCAGCCAGAGAAAGTATTGCCATTGCCAGTAATCAAACAGCACTGGGGAAGTTAAATATTAATGAACATGATGAATCTGGACAGTTCGAAATTCCGGTTCTTGATGATATTGTTGTTCCTGCTGAGGTTGAATCCGCAACAGAAGAAGTCTCAATGATATCTGAAAAGATATCAGAAAAGATTGACGAAACACTTGCAGCGGTAAATGAAAATATTCCCACCCCGCCCACCACTAGCACAGAACTTGATCCACAAGTCATTCTGGACTATCTCGATGAGTTGCAAAAGCGGCTCGAAAAAACACTACGTGATTCATTGATGAAAAGTATTGTGACCATCGAGGCTGGGTTAAAAAAATCACTCATCAGCGAAATTGATAAAATTCGTAAACAAGTCAAAAAAGACTTCAAATAAAAAATCTCCTCTTTCTGCCCTTTGCGTCTTTGCGGTAAAAATTAGCCTTTCATATACTCTAATATATTTCTGAATAACCCATTCCTGTATAATTTTCTGTATAATAATCAGCCTTTTGATGGCCAACAGGCCAGAAATTCAATAACTTAAATAGTGAATAAATACCGTGGATAAAACCTACAATCCCCATTCAATTGAACAACGCTGGTACGACACCTGGGAAAAAAATGATAATTTCTCCCCTAAAGGTGGAGATGAATCATTTTCAATTATGATTCCTCCCCCTAATGTCACTGGCAGCCTGCATATGGGACATGGTTTTAATAACACGGTCATGGACACGCTCACACGTTATCATCGTATGAAAGGTCATAATACTTTATGGCAACCCGGCACTGATCACGCAGGCATCGCAACACAAATGGTGGTAGAACGTCAGCTCAATGCCGATGGCAAAACCCGTCATGATCTTGGTCGTGATGCTTTCATAAACCGCATTTGGGACTGGAAAGAGGAATCAGGCGGCAATATTACGCGCCAACTACGTCGTTTAGGTTCATCCTTAGACTGGTCTCGTGAACGCTTCACCATGGACGACGGTTTGTCCGAAGCTGTGCAAGAAGTTTTTGTGAAACTCTATGAAGAAGATTTAATTTACCGCGGAAAACGCCTGGTGAATTGGGATCCTGTTTTACACACTGCCCTATCCGATCTTGAAGTTATCTCAGAAGAAGAAAACGGCAGTCTTTGGCACATGCGTTACCCGCTCACCGATGGTTCTGGTTTTTTAATCGTTGCCACAACACGACCTGAAACCATGCTCGGTGACAGTGCTGTTGCGGTACACCCGGATGACGAACGTTATCAATCAATGATTGGCAAAACTATTACCCTACCCCTGGTTGGCCGTGAAATTCCGATTATTGCCGATGATTATGTCGACATGGAATTTGGAACCGGTTGTGTAAAAATTACCCCCGCACATGATTTTAACGATTATGAAATGGGTAAACGTCACGATCTGCCCATATTCAATATTCTCACCATTGATGCCAGTATTAATGATGAAGTGCCTGAAAAATATCGTGGTCTCGATCGTTATGTTGCACGTAAACAAATCATTAAAGACTTAGAAGAACTCGATTTAATGGACAAAATTGAACCTCATAAACTCATGGTGCCACGCGGTGATCGTTCCGGGGCAGTGGTTGAACCTTTCCTTACCGATCAATGGTATGTAAAAGTTGAAGAACTCGCCAAGCCTGCAATTGAAGCCGTCGAAAACGGCAGCATTAAATTTGTCCCTGATAACTGGAAAAATACTTACTACGAATGGATGAACAATATTCAGGACTGGTGTATCAGTCGCCAAATCTGGTGGGGACATCGTATCCCTGCATGGTTTGATGATAAAGGTAAGTTCTATGTGGGTCGCAGCGAAGAAGAAGTACGCGAAAAACATAAGCTTGGCGACATCAATTTACGTCAGGATGAAGATGTTCTCGACACCTGGTTCTCATCTGCATTATGGCCTTTCTCCACTTTAGGCTGGCCTGCTAAAAATGACATTGATCAGGAAATGTTAAAAGCCTTTTATCCAACCAGTGTACTGGTTACAGGCTTTGATATTATTTTCTTCTGGGTTGCCCGCATGATTATGATGGGGCTTAAGTTTATGGATGATGTTCCTTTTAAAGAAATTTATATCCATGGTTTAGTCAAAGACTCTCATGGACAGAAAATGTCGAAGTCAAAAGGCAACGTGCTGGATCCGATTGATTTGATAGATGGTATAGAACTGGAAACCCTGGTTAACAAACGCACCTCTGGCATGATGCAACCGCACCTTGCAGAAAAAATTGAAAAACAAACGCGTAAAGATTTTCCTGATGGTATTCCCGCCTTTGGTACAGATGCACTTCGTTTTACCTTTGCCTCATTGGCATCAACAGGTCGGGATATCAATTTTGATCTGGGACGTATTGAAGGCTACCGTAACTTCTGTAACAAACTCTGGAATGCCGCACGTTATGTATTAATGAACACAGAAGAACAGGACTGTGGCCAAAACGGTGGCAAGCTCGAACTCACTGCTGCTGATCGCTGGATCTTAAGTCGTTTACAACAAACCACGCAATCAGTTGAAGATGCAATTAAAAACTATCGTTTAGATCATATGGCAAGTGCTATTTATGATTTCACCTGGAATGAATACTGTGACTGGTATCTTGAACTGTCAAAAACTGTATTGTTTGATGATAATGCAAGTGAAGACGTAAAACGTGGCACACGCCATACCTTAGTGCATGTATTAGAAACCATACTTCGTTTAGCCCATCCAACAATGCCGTACATCACTGAAGAAATCTGGCAACGTATCGCACCATTAGCGGGTATCCAAATAGATGACAAGGCAGCTTCAATTATGTTGCAAGCATATCCTGAATATAACGCAGCGAAGTTTGATCAAGGCGCAATTGATGAAGTCGAATGGATTAAAAACTTTATTATCGGTATTCGTCAAATTCGGAGTGGTATGAATATCAAACCAGGCAAAGCGTTACCTGTTTTATTACAAAATGGAAGTGATGCAGATAAAGCCTTGTTTGTAACCCATGAAAACTACTTGAAGAAACTGGCGAAGTTAGAAAGCATTGCCTGGTTAAATGATGGAGATGATGCACCGGAATCAGCAACTGCACTGGTTGGTAAAATGAAACTATTGATACCAATGGCAGGTTTAATTGATAAAGATGCAGAATTAAAACGTTTAAATAAAGAAACAGATAAACTCATCAAACCGATTAAAGCGTTAGAAGGTAAACTGGCGAACCCCGGTTTTACCGATAAAGCACCGGAAGCCGTTGTGCAAAAAGAAAAAGATAAATTAGCCGATATGAAAACAGCATTAGCTAATTTGCAGGAACAAAAATTAAAAATTGAAAATATGTAGATTAAACACAGGTTGGGGTGACGCAAGGATCCCGGATCCCCAACAAATCTCAGCTATTAAACTCCCGCCATCGATAAAGCAAACTTTACTACCGTTATAATAATCGTAATAAAAATTGCAACTCCGACCAGACCTACAATAATATACTGTGAAGGTTTGCCATGTTTAAAATCCCGCTCATGATTTTTACTTTTTTGCACACCTATCATTGCCCACAAGACACTTCTGGCAACATCAAGTAATGAAGGTGTATTTTTATTATCGTCGTTCATATTTTTTATACCTTATTAATTATATTGCGCTAATGCACTCCTGGCTTTTTCTTCGTCGACATAATATAACAATATACCACCTGTGATAAATAAAATACTGATAGAGAAAATAGACAGTCGTGGGCTTTGAGTTAATACACTGACTGCCCCCATCATAACAGGACCTAATACGGCAGCAAATTTGCCCAACATATTATAAAAACCAAAAAATTCAGCCGCTCTGTTTTGTGGAATAATACGTGCGTAAAAAGAGCGGCTTAAGGCTTGCACGCCACCCTGAACTAAACCAATAATAATGGCTAAAATATAAAACTCTGAAACAACTTTTATTTGTGCTGCCCAAACCGTTACCAGTAAATAAATGAAAATACCAATTAATATTCCATGTTTAGTGCCAATGTAATGCGCTAGCACACCAAAACCGATTGCAGCGGGGAAGCCAACGAATTGTGTTATCAATAAAGCAGTGATTAAATCCGTGGTATTAAAACCCAGTGACATACCATAATCAACGGCCATTCTTACGATAGTGTCGACACCATCGATATATAACCAATAGGCACATAAAAATAAAAGTACCATTCGCAATTTTCGAATATTGTTAAAAGTTGTTTTTAATTGTTTGAAACCATTGATAATAGCCTGTCCTGTTCGAGTAGTTTTACTCGCTTTTATTTCAGGCACATTAAAAAACAAGGGCAATGAAAACAGGAACCACCAGACAGAAACCGTAAGAAAAGAAAATTTAACCGCATCAGCACTGGTTGCAAAACCAAATTCTGCCGGATTAAGCGTCATATAAACATCAAATGCAAATAGAATACCTCCACCCAGGTAACCCAGCGCGAAACCAAAAGTAGACACTTTATCATAAGATTCTTTATCACAAATACCGACAATCAGGGCATCATAAAATATCACGCTACCCGAAAAACCAATGATAGATAAGGCAAATAAACTCAAGGCTAATATTGTTTCATGCTGCGCAACAAAATATAGCCCGGCAGACATTAATATGCCTAATGCGGCAAAGAGCAGTAATAAGCGTTTTTTACTATTCCCGGCATCAGCAATCGCACCCAGAACAGGTGCAAGAATCACAATAATCGTGCTGGCGATAGAGTTGGTTAAACCGAGTTGGAATGTACTTGTTGAGACATTAGTCGCATCACTCCAGTACTGTTTAAAAAATAAAGGAAAAAATCCGGCAAGAATAACAGTTGCATAAGCTGAATTAGCCCAATCATAAAGCGCCCACGAAAAGACTGTTTTATTTATTTTTATTGACACCCCCGGATATTAACAAAAATAAATATTAATCCATAGCTTATTATATAGAGAGATAATACTATCTATGTAAACGTTCTCGACGTTGTAACCGGTATGCCTTACGACGTTGCATAATTCTCTCTCGCGCAGAACGACGCTCACTTGGCGACATAGTGCGCCATTTTTGTCGTAATTCATTTCGACGTTGTTTAATTTGTTCTCGTTGATGTGCAGGCATACTTTGCCATTGTTTACGTCGCTCATTCATTCGTTGACGAAAATCAGCTCTTTGCTCTGCTGACATACTTTTCCAACGCTGACGTAATTTTTGGCGACGTTCAGGTGGTAACTTTTTGAACCATTGACGTTGTTGTCTGATTTGTTGTCTTTCATCTTTAGGTAAAGCACGAAAACGTTCATAACGTGAACGTATACGTTTACGCTGCTCAGGGGTCATTTTTTTCCAGCGTTGCAGGCGTTTTTTTGCACTTTGTTTTTCTTCTGGCGTCATTGTTTGCCAGCGCTTCACACCTTTACGCAAACGTTTTTTTCGTTCTTCCGGAATCTCATTCCAGCGCTCTTTAAAACGTTTTAACAACTGTTGTTCATTACCCGATAAATGATCCCAGTTTGATACCTCTGAAACAGAGCTTTCATCCTGAGCATGCACATAAAAGGGTAAACTCAGACTTAATATCAAGCTCAGTAATAAATTCTTTAATATCCTGTTATTACTCATCAGATTCACTCGTATTAACATGTTGGTTTGTTAAATTTTCACTTTCCGTTTTATCATCAATTTCAGAATCAATAAAAATTGCATCATTTTTTTCATACATAGCAAGAAACTCAAATAACTCCAGATCTTGCTCATAGTATTCTTGCTTTGCAAACAGGAGACCAGGAGAAAAACATAGAAGCATAATTAAAAATCTAGCCGGCATATTCTTCCGTCTCAACTAACCATTGAATAAATTCCAGATCTTCCATTAATTCCATACTGTCATTTGAAGTTAACATTTCCATTTCTGTTTCCATTGCGAGTACTGTCTCTGTCACTTCGTTCTGATTAAAATTAAAAAACACACTGACTGAAACAACGACAATTGCAAATACCGCTGTTGCTGCTTGTGGAAAAAAAGACCAGGTTGTTCGAGGTTTTGTTTTTTCTATTGCAGCATAACGTGCTTGTTGTAAACGACGTGTTATCTCAGGGCTTAAGTCCTCAATGCTCTCATCAAGTAAGCTCTTGGCTTCTTTTTCAAATTTATCTGACTTACTCATATTCAACCTCACCTACTTGTTTCTTTAATGTCTGTAATGCTCTTGAATAATGAGTTTTAACACTACCTGTTGTTATACTCATTGCTTCAGCTGTTTGTTTTACATCTAATCCTTCCCAGGCACGCAGCAGAAATGTTTGTTGTTGCCGAACCGGTAACTCTTTTAATGCTTGTTCCAGTTTGCTAATACTTTGTTCACCGCTTATTTTTCGTATTGGGTCATGAATCTTATCATCTGCAAGCAGTTGTATAGGATCTTCATTGCTATTTTCACTATCTGTACTAAACCAGTTTTGAAAAATATTACGCACTTTTTGACGACGATAAAAATCACGAATTTTATTTTGCACTACACGAAAAAATAACGGTGGCCATTCATCCTGATTGTGATTGGCGTATTTACTGGCTAAAACCAACATCGCATCCTGAACAATATCTAACGCATCATCGACATTTGACGTAGCAATGTAAGCCATACGATAAGCCCGCTTCTCAACTTGCTTTAAAAATTGATCCAGATTATGACTATCTACGTTCATTCGTGCAGGAGATACCGTAAGTGATTCTGCAGTCTCAAATATTTGGTTCAAAATATCTGTCGCAGATGAATTTTCATCGACTGTCAGACAATAACATAGTTGTGTATCTAACAGCATATTAATGATTGATTATTGTTCACGGTTTCTACGTTGAACACGATCTCTTCTTCTGGTCATACGACGCTCTATGCGATCACCCTTGCGATCCATGCGACGTTCTATACGATCACCTCGACTATCTAAACGTTTCTCTATTCTATCTCCCTTATTATCAAGTCGATTCGCTAAACGCTCGTGACCATTTTCAGCTGCTTTTGCTGCACGCTGATCTAACCGGGCATTAATATTTTCGCCACGTTGATCCAAACGTTGATTAATATTTTCACCACGCTGATCAAGACGGGCATTAATTTGTTCGCCAGGATTTAATGGTTTAGTCACGTCATCAGCCATAACGGGAATAGCCGCTACAAGTAATATATTTAAAACGGTTATTCTAATAAATGGATGTTTCATGGGGATAACTCCTGTTTTGTTGTTTCTCATGTCGTTATTAATAACAACGCACAAAAGCAGGATGGGTTGACACAAACTCAAAAAATAAATAAAAATGGGGCTTATAGCTAATGCCGATCAGTTAAGCGAATAAAC